>NZ_JBFROH010000007.1:0-127482 GCF_041471425.1 Vibrio sp. 10N.261.52.C2
GACGCCATAGTCGTTTGTTATGTTCAGGCTAACGCTCTACTTCCAGAGTGAGTATAAAGTCACCAAATTGAATTCCATTTAACTCAAACTTCGCAGTGCCCGACTTTGCTGAAACGTTAATATTGTGCATATCACATATCATTTTAGCGAAGTACAATCCGTACCCCCCACCAGTACCATCAAATAACTCTGCTTGGCTACCTCTAGACTTTTTACTAAAGATTTTTTCTATCTCAGCTTCAGTGTTACAAGGACCAATAGATGATACTGTTACAGTTAGAGAACGTTGATTAATTTCTTCAAACTGCACTGTTACACTTTGGTTTTCTGGAGAATACTTGATTGCATTCTCAAGGATAACAAATGGTATAAGATCGAAAATCTGATACATATCGATCGTCATATGTGAAGTACCACGAAATGGCATAATTCTTACGCCTCGATCTCTAGCATAAGTATCTAAGCAGTGGCTAGCCTTTTGAAACTTCTTAAAAATACCTGTATTAAACTTTGATTGAGAAGTTATTACGTCCGGGTTTTCCTCTAAATCAAATGCATTCAATCTGACTGATATCAACGAGCTTGATGCAAAAATACTCTTTACCTTTTTTTGCACATGACTGAAATCACTTTCTTTAGTTAATAGCAATTCTTCACTTATTCTTTTGATTTCACCATTAAATCGACGTACTTCATGTATAGAAAAGTCAACCATATCAGAGTCAATTTCGCTTTCTCGACTAGGGGTTTGCAATAGTGATCGCGACTTATTGATACTTGCTAGAAAAACTTGAGGAGGAATTGTAGGTAGGTAATCGGGTAGCCTTTTAGTCTTCGTAACATCATAATAACCTTGAACTTTAACAGACGAGTACAAGCTAGGCTCAGTATCACCTGTACTATAGGTTGTTAACCCTGCTGGACAAGTATGAAACCCTTTTATCCCTTTAATTTTTTCATAGTGTTTTGCACAAACTCTAGTTTTTGACTTGAGACATTGTGTTGACGCATTCAAAAATGTTCCATCAACAACTTTATTATTATTTATATCCCAAACAGGAAACGCACTGCTATTTTTCATGATTAACCAATCACCAATTTAAAAACCAAACTAGCAACAAAACCTTGGACTACTCCTCTCACATCTTGAGAAAGTAAATTTAAAGTTTTTGGTTTACCAAACTTGGATGCGTCTTTTTCCAAAACCGCAGATATGTATTCTTGCTCTAGTTGAAATATAACTTTAGTTGATACATTGTTGTCAACCAAATATTGTCTAATTCTCTTCCATTGCTCTGTTGGCGAAGTGATTTTCCTTACAGTTTCATCGAGGATATCAACCCATTGATCTGAATCTATATCTTTGGATAAAACATAGTCAGACATTTTAAAGTATTTATTGTACTTCGCGTCAAATTGATGACCAGAGAAGGCAATGACCACCTTTGATGGGTAGTGCTTCTTTATCTCTTGGATAATATGCCCGCCCTCAAAAGGAGAGTTGAACGCCTTACCAATACCTTTGATATCGCAAATAACAACAGGGTAGTCAGCTACCGATCTAATATCTTCGATATCTTTTAATACTCGAATATTAAAACCATGGTGACGAATTATTTCTTCATATTGAAGACCTTGATCATCAATGCATAGTATATCAACAGCATTTCTTTTAAATTCAGCATCTCTATTAAGATTATCCAACTCACTCAGTTCATGAGTCTTACCAAAAAACCAAACCATCAGCTATCTCCGAAACTAATTGGGATGCCATTCTACTACATCTGATAAGCAACAGCTAGCTTATGAATTACAAACTGAACATAAGATTTTAATATTGTGCAAGCACGAATCCATCCGCTTAACATATCAAAAAGGTCACTCATAACCAACTGAATGCTATGCATTTAATATAAAAGTGGGTCTAAACAATAAGTGTGAAAACGTGCAAGCACATATTGCCGACTATGTAACGCTCGGCCTCATTCTTAACCCCTCCATAAATCTGAAGTATAATCAATAATTTAAAATAAGCCTCTCGTTAAATTCGTGCTCAATCAGAGTTAAAAACCACTCTTTTTTAAGTCATTAATTATTCAACAAGCAATAAACTGTCTGTATGTACAGATTTTGTGAGGGGAATATATGGCGAGTCAATTCATGCAGGCAATTTGCGAACATATGACGATGCGAGGCTATAGTCGCAAGACAATCAAAGCCTACTGTTACTGGATAAAATACTTCATTCATTTTCATAAGCTTAAACACCCTGAACAGATGCATGCCGCTGAAGTTGTCTCCTTTCTTTCTCATTTAGCTAATCAACAAAAAGTAGCCATCAATACTCAAAAGGTAGCTCTCAATGCTCTAGCCTATTTATACAATCAATTTATTAAGCAACCTCTAGGAGACTTAGGGTTTAGCTATGCGACTCGGTCTCGAAAAATTCCTAGCGTACTCAATCATGCGGAAGCTATCTCGGTGATCAATGAAATAGATCCTAAATATCAACTGTTTTTTCGCTTGTTGTATGGTTCAGGTTTGAGAGTATCGGAATGCCTGAGGCTTCGAGTACAAGATATAGATCTAAGACAAGGGTCTCTCACTGTTCACAATGGGAAAGGAAATAAAGACCGAGTGACAATTTTAAGTTTTTCACTCACTGAAGCTATACAAGACAAAATTTCACAAGTTGCAGTTCTGCTCGCTAAAGATAACTTGAATGGGTTTGGGCCATCTTTGCCTCACCGATTAGGTAAAAAATACCCTAGTGCCTATCGACAACTTGCTTGGATGTACCTATTCCCATCAAAATCCGTCACTCAACACTCTGAGTCGGGGATCGTATGCCGACACCACCTACATGATTCGGTACTCCGAAAAACGCTGAAGAAGGCGACTAACTCTAATAAATTGCGCCACAAGCGAATTAGTTGTCATACTTTCAGGCACAGTTTTGCTACGCAACTTCTAAAGTCAGGCTCCGATATCAGAACGGTTCAAGAGCTACTGGGGCACAGTGATGTTAAGACAACTCAGATTTACACTCACGTTATTGGGCAACACTTTAGTGGCACGACTAGCCCGCTAGACGGCTTATAACGAAACTCCCTCATCGATAGTTGAACCTTGGCTTGATGGCTTCTGTCTGACAAGGTTGTCTGATATGGTGACGGCAGAACTTCAGCAACTGTTTTAGATAGTATTAAATATGAAAACACTAACCATACTTGATGGCGGCATGGGCCGAGAACTCAAAGAAATTGGCGCGCCATTTTCTCAACCGCTTTGGAGTGCTCAAGCGCTGATTGAAGCACCCGAATTTGTCAGCCAAGCACATCAAAACTTTGTCGATGCAGGTGCTGAAATCCTAATCACCAATAGCTACGCGTGTGTGCCTTTTCACTTGGGTGCAGAGCTGTTCGAACAACGAGGTTTTGAACTAGCCGCACTGTCTGGTGAGCTGGCTAAAGCAGTTGCTAACAATGCTTCTCACACCGTAAAAGTCGCGGGCGCGATTCCACCGCCATTTGGCAGCTACCGACCAGACTTGTTTAAGGTAGAAGAGGCAGCGCCAATCATTCAAACGCTTTACGATGCCCAGGATCCAAACATCGATCTTTGGATAGCGGAAACCATCTGCAGCCTGCAAGAGTTCGAATCCATTCATGCGGTTCTTAAGCAGTCAGATAAGCCGTGTTACTACGCATTCAGTTTGGAAGATACCAAGGGCGATTCTGCCAATATTCGTTCTGGCGAGAGCGTAACAGACGCCATCAAACTTGCCTGCCAATCAAACGCGACAGGCATTATGTTTAACTGTTCAGTGCCTGAAGTGATGGATCAAGCCATTATCGATGCCAAGAAAGTGATCGATGAGATAGGCAGTGATTTAGACATTGGTGTCTACGCCAACAACTTTGCGCCTATCAGCAGCGAACATAAAGCTAATGACATGTTTCAAGAAATGCGTGAACTGGATGGCCAAGGTTACTTAGCTTACGCAAAACGCTGGCATGCACTGGGCGCGAATATTATCGGTGGCTGTTGTGGCATCGGGCCAAAACACATTAAAGCCCTAGCCGATTGGAAACACTCAATACAGAGCTAATCCTGAGCTTCAACTAGAATAAAATAAATAGAGAACAGGTTGAGAAATCTGTTCTCTATTTGTATGTGACGTCTCTGAGTACACTGATACAAAACAACGATTTGGAGTAACTGATGAGCGACACGCAACGAAAAATCAAATGGGGTATCGCAGGGCTAGGCAATATCGCCAATCGATTCGCTACCGCAGTCACAGAGCATTGTCTGCATGGTGAATTGTATGCCGTTGCCGCAAGAGATCACTCACGCGCAGCCACGTTCGCCAACAAGTTTGCTTGCGACAAGGCTTATGGTTCTTACGAAGAGATGGCGAATGACCCAAGTGTCGAAGCGGTTTACATCGCTACGGTTCACCCATACCACCAGCCACTTGCTGAACTGTTTCTGAAGAATAACAAGCACGTATTGGTCGAGAAGCCGGCTTTTACCAACCTTGGTGACTGGCTGGAGATGAAAGCTCTCGCAAATCAAAATGGTGTGATGTTGCTAGAAGCGATGAAAACAGTGGTGTTTCCCGCGTATCGTGAGCTTCAATCATTTTTGGTCGACAACAACATTCAGATAGACTCAATCGAAGCCAGCTTTGGCAACCATCATGACTATGAGCCCGACTTGTTTATCTTCAATCCGGATTTGTCAGGCGGAGCAACGCTCGATGTTGGGGTCTATGGGCTTTGGTTCTTTTACGATCTGTGCCGAACGCTGGGTGTAAACCCTTCAAAACCTCAGGTAGAGATGTCGTGTCTTTATGAGGGAGCGAATGTTGATACCAATGCATGCTTTACATTCTCTGGTGATATAAGCGGTAAGATATCGGCATCAACAGTGCAAAACCTTCCCCGATCAGCACACTTGAGTGGACCTGAAACCAAAATCACCATTCACGAAAAATGGTGGAATCCGGCCTTTATTGAGATTGAACATCAAGGGCAGAAGTCGACCATCAACAAACAAGTGACGGGCAATGGGTTCGAATTTGAAATCGACCATTTTTCAGATTTGGTGCTTCAAGGCAAAACTGAATCGAATATCCTAAGCTCAGAGATAACCTCTCGAGTTCTCGACACGATGGAAAAAGCACTGATTGACTCTGGCTATCCACATTTAACTCAACCTCGTCGTTAGGAAAAGCAAATTGGGCAACCTTAAGCGCAAGCTTGAATTGTATGAAAAGATATTTCAGGCTTTTGGGCCTGGAGTATCACATTGTCAGGTCAACCAACTGGCCACCCTGCTGCACGTAAGTGAACGTCATGTTCAGACCTTACTCAAAGCGATGACAGCACAAGGCTGGATTGAGTGGCAAGCTAGCTCAGGCCGCAGCAAGAAGGCACAACTCACGTGTCTGGTTGAACCCATTGAGGCGTGTTACCAATACGCACAAACCCAAGCTGACGCAGGCAACATAGAACAGGTGTTTAGCACCTTGAGCTTCAACGGCCGCAATGCTGGCACTGAGTTGCAAGCCTTTCTAAGCAATACCAATCCGTCGACGCAGAATATCGCGTACATCCCGTTTCACCGAGAACTCGAAGCGCTTCACCCTCAACGCGTGCTTAGACGCACCGAACGTTTCTTAGTTATGCAAGTTTGCCAACGCCTAACCTCCGTTAAGCACAGCAAACTCAGCGGCGATCTGGCTTATCATTGGCAGCCTAATCAAGATGCGACACAGTGGCACTTTCAGATTCGCAATGGTGTTCACTTTCATAACGGAAGAACACTCGAACCTCAAGACATAGCACGCAACCTTAACTCTCTCTGCCAAAGCAAAATATGGCGTCGCTGTTATCAGCATATTGATGAGGTCTCTGTCTCGGCAGGCAATGTGGTTGTCGTAAAGTTGAATCAACCTGATTGGCATTTACCGCGCCTACTTGCTAGGGCTGAAGCCTCCGTATTCGATCACTCATCACCGACTGATAGGCTGATTGGATCTGGCGCGTTCTCATTAGACATTTTCTCAAGCAAGATGTTGAGATTAAGCCGTAATAGTGCGTATTCACACAGCACTCCAATTCTCAATCGAGTCGAGTTGTGGGTCTATCCGGAATGGGCACAGAGCAAAGCTTGCGCTCAAAATCAGGTGTGCGTGAAACTGCCCGAGAAAACGACCACTGTGCGTTGCGATGGCCATGCTTCCCAACCGGAATTCGGCTCAACCTTCTTCAAAATTCAAAACCCAACGTTGTCGAAAACAGAGCGGGAGTTCACCGTTGAAGACACCTCTGAATGCCAAACCCTTTTCGAGCAATTATCAGTATCCGGCGACCACAAAACCAGCGTGGAATATGGGCACTACCTAACTCACTACCTAACTACCAAAGACGTCGCGCTGTGCAGTATTATTGATGAGAACGACACCTTCACTTCGTGGTTAAGCTTTTTCACTCGCTTCCCGTTTGAGGAATTAACTTTACCTTCTGAGATGCTAGAGACAATCGAACAAGGCTTAGCTTCAATAACAAACCAACCAGACTTTGAGTTAGCGATGAATGCACTGTTGTCGCTCCGGCATTGGTTGCATGAATCTGGGGTTGTGACTGAGCTCAAGCAAGAGGCGTTCAACTTAGAGGTTTCTGAAAAGATACACGGCGCACAAGTAAATGGTTTCGGTTGGTGCGAACTCGACAAGCTGTGGATTAGCCATTTGTAAGCGTATTTCGTAGCTGAATGTATTTCACAACCTAGCCCAACCAAGCTGCAACCAATCATTATGTTCAGTCACAGCGTAGGTCGAATAGGCTAAGGGTTAGCTCACTAGCGATAATTCAGACTCTTTATAGATACGGTTAGCCACTTTGTATGCAGCCGGAGACATCAGTGTCTCTTTGCATCTGCGCTTAAATTGCTCGACTTCAATCGTTTGTTCTTCCAGTAAATAGCACAGCTCACTCAAGTAGTTAGCTTCAAACACAGCTTGACCAAGTGGCGTGCATTCGTATCGGCTCGACTCTTGGTAGCCAATCGCGGTCAACACTGATTCTGGCAGTTCCCAGAACTTAGCAATGGTGTAAGTCAGGCGAATGGAGTAGCTGTTCATCAGGCGCTTCAATGCTAACGAGTTAGGTGGAACAGAAGGATCAACATGCTTGAAGGCTTCTACCATCATCTGGAAAATGATCATCTTGCCTAAGTTGCGAATTAACCCAACAAAATACGCCGCTGCTTGCTCTTCTTGAGATGAAGAGTCTTTCATCAACTCCTTAGAAAACGACGCGGTTTGAACACTGTGATTCCAAATTTTCTCACCGAAGTGACGCCAGTAAATATTGTTCCCCGGCGTGAAGTTCTTCATGTAAGAATTAACCACGCCTTCAATTAGCCCTTGTGAACCCATATTGAGGAAAGCAGTTTTTAAGTCAGTAACTTGTTTTTCACTGCGTTTGTAGAAGGCGCTGTTAGCCAGTTTAATCACATCGGCAGCCATACTCGGCTCGCGCTCAATCACTCTTAACAATGCATCGACATCAAACTCGTCGCTCTGTAATTCTGCCATTAACGTGGTTACAGAGGCTGGCATCACTGGCAGTTCATTAAGCAGGGCTTTTGGAGAGCGAATCAAACGTTCGATCTGACAAGCGACAAAATCACTAAATGGGTCTGACTCCGTTCGAAGACGAGACTCTCCAAACAAATAATCAAGGAACTCACCATCGTGAAGGCTAAGCGTATTATCGACGATTAATGATGATGGCTGAGTGGACGACGGCGGAACAAAGATTGAAGACTGAACAGAATCAGTAGCAACGGTTTGCTGCTGCTCTTGTTGGGCAGGCTCTGCAGAGGGTTTGTTTTTTGAATCAACAAAAGGTGAGAATAATGCCTGCAATACCCTTTTAAACATCAATACGGCTCCTAGATGAATACAACATAGATAGGGATATATAACGGCGGTGATTATCGCACAGTTAATTAATAAACCACACAATGATAAATGAATCATTAACCTTTCAGCTGTATAGGATCTGTTACTCAACGGGTTGCAAGACTGAGCCCGCCAGTATTCGCCAGAAACAAGAAGAGCGAGCACATAACGCTTGCTCGCTCTTCCATAAATCTAAACCGTGAAGCTGACTAAAACTAGCGTTCTGCCACTTCCAACACGATCTTACCAACATGCTTTTTCTTTAAGAACTCATCTTGCGCTTTATGGATATCGGCTAGCGGATAAGAATCTGCAACGATGGCGCCAATCTGCTGTTTCTCAATACGGTTGACTAGGTTCTGGAATACTTGTGGTTCTAAAACTGTGCAACCAAAAAAGCTGAGATCTTTAAGATATAAAGTGCGAACATCAAGCTCAACCATAGCGCCACCAATTGCGCCAGATACGGCATAGCGACCATGTGGTTTCAGCACTTCAAGGAATTCCGGCCATTTGTCACCGGCGACTAAGTCGATAACCACATTCACACTGCTTTCGCCTAGCGCTTTAACCAAATCTGCATCACGGGCAATCACTTCATCAGCGCCAAGTTCAAGTAACTGTTGGTTCTTGCTTGGGCTAGTGATGGCAATAACATACGCGCCGCGAGCTTTTGCTAGCTGAATAGCCGCAGAGCCCACACCGCCCGATGCACCTGAGATAAGCACGCGATCACCTTCAGCCACATTGGCACGAGTTAGCATGTTCTCTGCTGTTGAGTAAGAACATGGGAAAGACGCTAGCTCAACATCCGACATAGAACTGTTCACCGCGTAAGCATGCTTAGCTGCTACTTTGGTGTATTCAGCGAAACCACCATCGCATTCAGATCCGAAATACCATGGCTGTGGTAGATCTTGTCCATAAACCTCGGTCAAACAAGGCTCAATCAGAACACGCTCGCCAATACGTTCAGCCGAAACTTCGTTACCAACGGCTACGATGAAACCGCACACATCGGCACCTTGGATGCGAGGGAATTTCAACGCTTCGCCAGACCAACTGGCATCGTCTGAATCATCACTTTTTGCATACCAACCGATTCGCGTGTTGATGTCGGTATTATTAACGCCTGCTGCCATGACTTTGATCAGCACTTCATTAGGCTCAATTTGTGGAACAGCAATGTCTTCACGGTACCCAAGCATTTCTGCCCCGCCGTGTCCTAGCATCTCTGCGCCTTTCATTGTTTTTGGTATCTCGAAATTCATACTGTTTCCTTGAGTAATTTTGTCACCATCTTCTGTGCCGATGCCACTGCTTCTTCGCCTAAGACTGGCCACGCGCTTGATACTCCTTCATGAAGTAAAAACAGCGGTGTCGCGAGCTCCTCTCGCAGGCTCTGCTTGCCTATTAGCAAACGAACTTGTTCTTTATGCTGTGTAACCGCTTGGCTGATAAGCTCATTATCGGGAAACGCGGCCATCGCATTCATCGACATACACCCGTGCGGCGCATATTCTTCTAACCATTGTTGAAGCTTGTTGAAGATATGAGTAACCGATGCGAGCCCCTTTTCAGGCGACGTTTCCAACAAGAAATCTAGGTAACGTTGGTGTCGATACTCCAAGGCACCAACGATCATCGCTTCTTTTGAAGGGAAGTGTTTATACAAGGTTCTTAGGCTTACATCGCACGCCGTTTTCAGCTGTGCAACACTCGGCTCAGCAAAACCTTGCTGGCTAAACGCCACTTCAAGGCTTGCTGCAATCTGTTCTCTCAACATAGTGCTCTCTCAATACCCGACAAAGGGTAGAATGATTGTTCTACTTACAGGGTAGAACGATCACTCTACCTCTGTCAATATCCAAATTTACACACCAAGAAATGATAAATTCCGCGCCAAACAGGACACGGAATTTATCAATACAGATGAGAGACTTAGCGTTTGAGCTGGAGTCGGTTGCGTATCGTCACCAACACAGACAAAGCGCCGCAAAGTACCAACACCACCCCTAAATCTTGAATCATTCCCGCTAAAGCGAGCCCTGAGCCGATCAAGGTGTAATACATCAAACCAAACAGTGCGCCTGCACTTCCTGCTTGAGATTGGTAGCTGACTAATGTGCGACTCAACACATTGGGGATCGCAATACCAAACGCCATAACCACCAACATCATTGGAAGCAAGAACCAGATCGTGTGTTGTGAAAAATACACACCCACCGCACCTAATGTTTGAAGCCCTGCTGCGATACCAATCAGAGACATTGAAGACACTTGTCTCTTCAACAATGTCTTGTTCACCAAGCTTCCCAACAGAGTCCCGAACCCAAGCACAATGCCGCTGTAGCCAAACTGCTCAACGCTAAATCCAAGTTGAATGAAGGCAAATGAACCCAATTGATAATAGGAAAATAGCGCAATATTGAACGACGCAACCAGCAACGCAGACATCCATATATCGCTATCTTTGATCATGTGAATACTGAGTGACTTTAACTGCAATGGCTGCTTAGATTGTTGCGTTTCAGGCAATGACCATAGGCTATGTGCCAACAACGCTAACACCATAATAAACAAGGCAATAAACACATATTGATGCCCGCCCGCTTGGCTTAGTTGACCGCCAAGAAGCAGCCCGATGATTGGGCTAATCGACAGCCCCATCCCCATGTAACCAAACACCTTGGCCAGTTCCGCGCCGCTAAAGGCATCGCGCAACATGGTTTGTGTCACCACCGAGCCCACCGCAAGCCCGAAAGCACCCATGGCTCTGGCTATCATCAACCACGTAAAGCTGTCGGTTTGCATAGCAATAAGTGCTGAACAGGCGAATAACCCCATGCCCAGTAACATGGTTGGTCGGCGCCCCCATTTGTCTGCCAATATGCCCCATACCACAACACCGAGCGCAAACGCTGAGAAGTAGATCGAGAGGGTTTGCGCCGCTTGTGCGTAACTCACATCAAAGGATTTCGATATTGAATCCAGAGTCGGGCTATAGATGGTTTCTGCGATTTGAGGGAACATCAGCAATAGCACCATTTGCCATAAAGAAGGTTTTGTTTTCATCATTTTTCCAAGACCAGTGAACTTGACGAGGAGTCTAGGGGAAACTAACCTTGGCTCGTTAACAACATTAAAACCAAAAACAACAAGATTAGGACAAATGGCATTAATCAGCGAAACGATTGAGTTTGATGCAGACAGCTTACCTGCGCCCGTAATAGGGATTGCGGCAGAGCTAGGTCAGCATGATTCAGGAATACATCACCACGTAAAAGGACAGCTGTTGTATGCTCCACAGGGTTGCATCACCTTGACCTTAAAAAACGCCATTTGCATTTTGCCGCCGACTAAAGCCGTGTGGATCCCGCCTTATACCAAACATCGCGCGCAGATGACCAATGTGGTTGCTTATCGGTCGCTCTATTTTGATAGCAGTATTTACACCTGCCCAGAAGCGATTGAAATTGTGGAAGTGAATGAGCTTTTAAAAGCCCTGATCAATAAGATGGCTTTCTGGGATTGGGACGTTGCCCGCGAGCAAACCACCAATACCGCCAACCTATTCTGGGAAGAGTTTTACAGTGCTAACCAACACTCGTTTATCTTGCCACTACCGACAGATCGCCGCTTTAAAAGCTTTTGCAAACAAGTCCGAACCGATTCCTTTCTTGCCCCAGCCCTCTCGACATTAGCGAACTCGGTTGGCGCAAGCACCAAAACGATTACTCGATTATTCAAAGCCGAAACAGGCATGACTTACCAAGAGTGGCGACAGCAATGGCGCTTGTTTAAAGCGATTGAACTGCTCTCAGAAAACCGACAAGTCGGTGATGTGGCACATTTGCTAGAGTTCTCATCTAACAGTGCGTTTATCGCTTTTTTCAAACAGCAAACTGGACAAACCCCGTTGGCCTTTACCAAGTTAGGGGCGTGATTGTTGTTATCCAAACTCTGAAGTTTTACTGAGCTCAGATACAAAAAACCAGAACATGAGTTCTGGTTTTTAAAAGTATTTTAAAGCTAGATGCCGTCGTTACTTGGTATAGAAAGCGCGTTTCAATGCCATCTCTAAACCACGAACTTCAGCTAAGCCTTTCAATCGACCAATCGCCGAATAACCTGGGTTAGTGGTTTTCTTAAGGTCATCCAGCATTTGATGACCGTGATCCGGACGCATTGGAATTAAGCGGTGATCGCCCACTTCTGCACGACGATTTTCTTCATCCAAAATAGCCATCACAACGTTGTACATGTCCACATCACCATCGAGGTGCGCTGCTTCGTGGAATGTCATTGGGTTGCTCTCTTCACGCTTAGTTGAACGCAGGTGCGTAAAGTAAATTCGGTCACCGTGCTTTTTGATCATATTAACCAGATCATTGTCGCCACGAACACCGTATGAACCCGTACACATCGTCAAGCCATTCATTTTGCTCGGTACATGCTCGGTCAACCAATCAATGTCTTCGATCGTTGAAACGATGCGAGGCAAGCCTAGAATCGGACGCGGTGGATCGTCTGGGTGAACCGCCATCTTCAAGCCATTCGCATCACAGATAGGCATCAGCTCAGCGAGGAAGTAAGACATGTGCTCACGTAGCTTGTCTTTGTCGATTCCCGCATAGCGATCTAGCTGTGCTTGAAACGCTTCTAGTGTGTAACCTTCTTCAGCGCCTGGCAGGCCAGCGATGATGTTATTAGTCAGTTGCTGAATTTGCTCTGGCGTCATGTTGTTGAAGTAATCCAACGCTTGAGCTTGCTCTGATTCTGAATAGTCCGATTCTGCACCTGGACGTTTCAAGATATGCAGCTCAAATGCCGCAAACGCGATTTGGTCAAAACGCAGTGCGCGCGAGCCATCAGGCATTTCAAATTCTAAATCGGTACGCGTCCAGTCCAACACTGGCATGAAATTATAACAAACCGTATCGATGCCACACTCAGCAAGGTTAGACAGAGTTTGCTTATAGTTATCAATCCACTGCTGGTAGTTGCCAGTTTGAGTTTTGATCTCTTCGTGCACAGGCACGCTTTCTACAACCGACCACGTTAAACCTTTCTCTTCGATAATGGCTTTACGCTTGAGGATTTCTTCTTTTGTCCAAACTTCACCATTTGGAATATGATGCAGTGCATTCACAATACCAGTTGCGCCCGCTTGACGAATATCGTCTAGCGAGACTTGATCATTAGGGCCGTACCAACGCCACGTTTGTTCCATGAGACTTACCTTTCTTTAAGACGCACTTAGCCGGCTCGAATTAATCAAGCTAAATGCAATAACGACTTCTTAATGGCAGCAATGACAATTACTGCCCGAGATAGCACCGGTCTACGCCGGTCTACGCCGGTCTAAAGACGATTACCTATCTACAACCTATTGAATGAATCAGCTTTCAAGAGGAGCCTTGTCGCTGAATTCAACATTAGCTTCAGAACTAGCTTTCTGAGCTAAGCAGCACCACTGGGTTGGAGCTAAATAAGTAACCATCAAAGTTTGGGTCATCAATGTCTGACAGCGCTAACAAACGCTGTTTAACATTCTCAAGGTGTTGCCACATTGCGTTCTTAGCAGCGACAGGGTCTTTGCGCTGTAAGGCGGCGAGGATACGAGCGTGATCATCTAACCATTCTTCACGGTAATCTTGACCACTGATGTGAGAGTGGAGTTTATTCCACATTGGACTCTTTTCGCGTCGATCCCAGGATTGTTTCAACATATCTACCAGCACAGAGTTTTGAGTTGCCTCTGCAATACACATGTGAAATCTTTCATCTCCGCTGCAATCGGTAGTGCCGCTTGCAAGCTCTTCGCGCTCGAGTTCGAGTGCAGAGCGCATCTTAATGATGTCGCCCGGAGTGACCTGAGTTGCCGCAAACTCCGCGATATTACTTTCCAGTAATTGGCGGGCCTGCAGCATCTCGAATGGACCAGCGTCATCGCTGACCACATTCTCGCGAGAATGAGTAGGAATGTTCAGGACATAAACACCTGACCCTTTTTTTACCTCAACTAAGTTTTCAAGCTCTAGCATGATGATCGCTTCACGCACTACAGTGCGGCTTACATCTAGACGATCAGCAATATCGCGTTCTGGAGGTAACCTATCTCCGACCTTATACAGGCCTTCAATCAGTTCTTTTCTTAGTACTAACCCTATCTCCTGATAAGGTCTTTTCGGCTCGAAAGGCATCATGATGATATTGTCACTTCTTTCCATTGTATTTCTCTCGCCATCATAATGACCAAATATAATTGGTCAACCTCTATATCTTAAAATGCAGTAACACCTTGTTTTTGTATTACTCTTTTTTCTATATTTGCTCGTTATTCAACAGCCTGAATACGGTCAATCAATGCGCTCAATTCTGGGTCCGCTTTATCTAGCGCGTCGTACATAGGTTGAACCGCTAGTGCGAACGCAGCCTTGTCTGGTTCCACAAAAGTAACGCCCATTTTCTCGGCTTTAGCACGCTCTTTTGCTTCCGATTCAGCCCACAATTTTTTCATCAATTCAGATGAATCACTTGCCGCCTTCATTAGCGCATCTTGTTGTTCTGCAGTCAGTTTATCGTATGCTTTGGTTGAGATAACCAACACATCCGGAACCATCGTGTGCTCATCTAAGCTGAAGTATTTAGACACTTCACTGTGACGGCTCAAGCTGAAAGAAGGAATGTTATTTTCAGCCGCATCTACGACACCTTGCTGCAGTGCTGTGTACAACTCACCGTAAGCTAGTGGCGTTGGGTTACCGCCTAACGCTTTCACCATCGCAATTGCTGATGGGCTTGGTTGAACACGAACTTTCAAACCTTTCAGATCTTCTGGTGTGTTAATTGGCTTATTGGTATAGAAGCTACGCGCACCAGCGTCGTAGTAAGTCACACCAATAAAGCCGCTATCACGAGAAGAGTTAAGAATGTCACGGCCTACTTCACCATCAGTCACACTGTAGTAGTGCGCTTGATCGCGGAATAAGTAAGGCATGTTGAATGATGAATAAGCAGGAGAAAAAGCTTCTAGCTCAGCAGCATTACTTTTCACCATATCTAAAGCGCCGTTCTGCATCAGCTCCATAGATTCACGCTGTGTACCCAATTGAGCATCAGGGTAAATACGAATACGCACCTCACCATCAGTCAATTCACGTACTTCTTTCGCCATAAACGTCATCGCTTCATGTACTGCATGGTCACGAGGGTGGTTATGGCTCAGTTTCAATGTTGTCGCTGCATAAGCAGAAGCTGTTGCTCCAAAAGTCAAAGCAGCACCGACAACCGCACTAATCAAAGTTTTACGCGTCATCATCATTCTTATTCTCCGTGGATTGGTTATCCAAAATGTAGGGTGTTTTTTGTTATGGGCTCATATTGGGGCTCAAAAAAGGAACCGTCAAAGCTGAAATTAAAATTGATTGACCAAAGTCACAATAAAAACCCATAAATTGGTCAACCAAAATCATTTGTGAAGTTGCTCACGCCAACCAAAAAATGAATAGCTTATGATTCAGCCAGATTTTTGAACATCCCATCCCTACATAGAAACAATTTCTTACATTGGTAAACCAATTGTTATGAGATACGCAATTTTGTTGAAAGGAAATAAACATGAATAAATTGGTCAGTTACATAAATAGAGGGTTGGCCGCCTTTACAGTGTCTCTATCGTCTTTCTTGGTGCTATGCGTGATATGGCAGGTTCTATCCCGCTATGTTATTGGCAAACCAAGTACTGTTACCGACGAGCTCGCTCGTTACCTCTTTATGTGGGTAGCCCTGATTGGTGCTGCTTACACAACAGGTCTGAAACGCCACCTTGCCATCGACCTACTTACGATGAAGCTGACTGGCAAACGTAAATTAATCAACGAAATCATTATCCAAATAGCCATCGCTTCTTTCTCTTATATCGTTCTGGTACACGGTGGCAGCCAACTTGCAGCTAAAACACTTGCGATGGGACAACTGACTCCCGCTCTAGGTTTAGAAATGGGCTACATCTACTTCTGCTTACCGGTTAGTGGCGCTTTGATGATTTTTTACTCAGTCGTATTTACCTACGAACGCGTTAAACAATTAATGTCAGGTGACGATTTGATCACCGACTCACAACTTGATTGATAGAAGGATTTCACAATGGAATGGCAAGTAATACTGACATTATTCGGTAGTTTCGCTGTACTGCTTACAATCGGTGTACCGGTCTCTTTTGCGATTGGTTTATCGTCACTAGCAACCATCTTAATGAGCTTACCGCTTGAGCCTGCAATTGCTGTAGTTGCTCAACGTATGGCGGCAGGCCTTGATAACTTTGCACTATTAGCAATTCCGTTCTTCATTTTGGCGGGCAACATCATGAACCAAGGCGGCATCGCGCTGCGTTTGATCAACTTCGCGAAAGTGTTGGGTGGTCGTCTACCAGGTTCACTCGCCCACGTAAACGTGATGGCAAACATGATGTTTGGGTCTATCTCAGGCTCAGCGGTTGCATCGGCTGCTGCAGTTGGTGGCACTATGTCTCCTCTGCAAAAGAAAGATGGATATGACGAAAACTACTCGGCTGCGGTAAATATTACGTCATGTCCTGCGGGCTTGCTTATCCCACCCAGCAACACGCTGATCGTGTTCTCATTAGTTTCTGGTGGTACCTCTATTGCAGCATTGTTCTTAGCAGGCTACATCCCAGGCCTATTGATGGGCCTGAGCATCATGATGGTGGCAGGTATTATCGCGAAACGTCGTGGCTACCCAGTCGCAGCTCGTCCTTCCACATCAATGGTATGGAATACCTTCCTAAAAGCAGCACCTTCTTTAGCACTGATCGGCATCATCATGGGCGGCATCATTGGCGGTATCTTTACTGCGACTGAGGCTTCCGCAATTGCTGTGGTATACACGTTTGTTTTAGCTGTGCTTGTCTACCGCGAAGTGAAATGGGGTGATATTCCAAAGATCATCCTTGAGTCTGCAGTAACAACATCTATCGTTCTATTACTGGTTGGCGCATCAATGGGCATGTCTTGGGCAATGGCGAACGCCGATGTACCTTACATGATTGCCGATGCTCTACTCGCGGTTTCTGAAGACCCACTAATGATCCTACTGATTATCAACGTGATTCTGTTAATTGTTGGCATCTTTATGGATATGACCCCTGCGGTTCTTATCTTCACACCAATCTTCTTACCAATCGCGCTAGACCTAGGCATCGACCCTGTGCACTTCGGCATCATGATGACCTTCAACCTTGCTATCGGTATCTGTACACCGCCAGTAGGTAGTGCTCTGTTCATCGGTTGTTCGGTTGCCAACATTGCCATCGACAAAGTCATCAAGCCTTTATTGCCATTCTATGCTGCACTGATTGCAGCCCTAATGGCCGTTACTTTTATCCCTGAGCTGAGCTTGTTCCTACCTGAATTGGTACTGGGCTACGGTTCGTAATTTGGTCACAGATAGATTCTAAGACTGCTAAACACTCAAACGCTTTATCAAATAATAAAATCCCGCTGGTTCGCTGGCGGGAAAAGGAACTGAATAATGAAGACTGTTGCTAACTCTACGCTGCCAAACACTGTACTACGACCTGACTACGACCGTTCAGCACTCCAAAGCCGTATCGTGCACCTAGGCTTCGGTGCATTTCACCGAGCGCATCAAGCGTTGTTCACCAATGAAATGCTCAGCAAGACCAGCACTGATTGGGGTATTTGCGAAATTAACCTATTCGGAGGCGAAGACTTAATTGAATCACTTCGCACGCAAGATCACCTTTACACGGTTGCTGAAAAAGGCGCTGAATCCACAGACGTTAAAGTGATCGGCTCAGTGGCCGAATCTCTTCACCCAAGCCTAGACGGCATTGAAACCGTATTAGAAAAAATGGCCGAACCTCAAGTGGCTATCGTTTCTATGACCATCACAGAGAAAGGCTACTGCGCAGACCCAGCGACAGGAAAACTCGACAAAAATAACCCATTAGTCATCGCTGACCTAGCTAACCCAAGCGAACCTAAATCAGCATTAGGTTACATTGTGCAAGCGCTCAAAATTCGACGTGAACGTGGCTTAACACCATTCACGGTCATGTCTTGCGATAACGTGCAAGAGAACGGTCATGTAGCAAAAGCAGCGATCATTGAGTTTGCTCAACTGCTTGACCCAGAATTACGTGATTGGATTGAAACCAATGTCACCTTCCCATGCACCATGGTTGACCGTATCGTACCCGCAGCAACAGAAGAAACACTGACAGAAATTGCAGAACTGCTTGGTTGTGAAGACCCATGTGGCATCGCCTGTGAACCCTTCCGCCAATGGGTGATTGAAGATAACTTTGTGGCAGGTCGTCCAGATTGGAATGTCGCTGGCGCAGAGTTCGTAGAAGATGTGGTGCCTTACGAAGAGATGAAACTGCGTATGCTCAATGGCAGTCACTCTTTCCTTGCTTACCTTGGATACCTTGGTGGCTACGACCATATTTCCGACACTATGACGGATGCTGGCTACCGAAAAGCCGCTTTTGACATGATGATGAAATCACAGGCACCTTCGTTAACGATGCCTGAAGGGACTGATTTAGAAGGTTACGCAACCTTGCTGATCAACCGCTTCACTAACCCAAGCTTGAAGCACAAGACGTGGCAGATTGCGATGGATGGCAGCCAGAAGATCCCTCAACGTATGGGTGGCAGCTTACGATTCCATTTAGATCAAGGCTCAGATTTCTCGTGGCTTGCAACCGCCATCGCTGGCTGGATGCGCTATGTATCTGGCGTTGATGAGCAAGGCAATGAGATTGATGTCCGCGATCCAATGGCAGACACACTTCGCCAGATCTGCGACCAGCATGGACTCAATGTTTCTGTGGTTCCAGCATTACTTGCGGTTGAAGCGATTTTCCCTGCCGAGCTAGGCCAAGGCCCGCAGGTCATTGATGCGGTAAGTTCAGCGTACCAATCATTAATTGAACACGGTGCCGTTGCGACCGTGGCTGCGTTATAAGGAGTACAAACAATGAAGAATTTCTTATGTGAAGACTTTTTACTGTCGAATGAGACTGCACGTCGTTTGTACCATGAACACGCAAGCCACCAGCCGATTTATGACTATCACTGCCATCTAAACCCGGCAGAAGTGGCTCAAGATCGTCAGTTCGAAAACATGTCTAAGATTTGGCTTGAAGGTGACCACTACAAATGGCGTGGTATGCGTTCAGCAGGGATTGATGAGCGTCTGATTACTGGAGGCGCAAGCGATTATGATAAGTTCATGGCCTGGGCTAGAACCGTCCCTCAAACCTTGGGCAACCCACTTTACCATTGGACTCATTTAGAACTACGCCGCCCATTTGGTATTACTGGCACTCTCTTTGGTCCAGAAACCGCAGACCAAATTTGGCACGAAGGCAACGAGCTATTAGCGACACCAGAATTTAGTGCTCGCGGCATCATGAAGCAGATGAATGTGGTGATGGCTGGTACGACAGACGATCCAATTGATTCTCTTGAACACCATAAGGCGATCGCTCAAGACAATTCATTTGATGTACAAGTGTTACCAAGCTGGCGCCCAGATAAAGCCTTCAAAATCGAACTCGACACCTTTGTCGATTACCTGCGCCAACTTGGTCAAGTAGCCGATATCGAGATCCGTCGATTTGATGATCTGTTGAGTGCGCTAGACAAGCGTTTAGTCCACTTTAATGCCCATGGCTGTCGTGCGGCTGACCACGGTATTGAAGTGGTTCGCTACGCACCTATTCCATCAGAATCGGATTTGGATGCCCTGTTAACTCGACGCCTCAATGGCGAAACGCTCACCGATCTAGAATGTGCGCAGTTTTCAACAGCGGTTCAGGTGTGGTTAGGCAAGCGCTACGCCGCAATGGGTTGGGTAATGCAGCTTCACATTGGTGCTCAGCGCAATAACAACACGCGCATGTTCCAACTGTTAGGCGCAGATGCAGGGTTTGATTCGATCAGCGATAAGACGTTTGCCTTCGAATTGGCTCACCTGTTAGACGAAATGGATCAAAGCAACGAGTTACCTCGCACCATTCTTTACTGCTTAAACCCTCGCGATAACGAGATGATGGCAACCATGATTGGTAACTTCCAAGGTGGCGGCATCGCGGGCAAAGTTCAGTTTGGTTCTGGTTGGTGGTTCAACGATCAGAAAGACGGCATGCAACGCCAAATGGAACAGTTATCTCAACTTGGTCTGCTTAGCCAGTTTGTCGGCATGCTGACTGACTCTCGCAGCTTCTTGTCGTACACACGCCACGAATACTTCCGCCGAATTCTGTGTGACATGCTTGGTCGTTGGGCTGAAAACGGCGAGGTACCAAACGACATGTCACTGCTTGGCCCTATGGTCGAAGACATCTGCTTTGGTAACGCAAAACGCTACTTCGAAGAGAGGGCGTAACCGATGAAACATATCGCCATTATTGGTGAGTGCATGATCGAGCTGAACGGCAAACCGTTCGGCTCAATACATCAAACGTTTGGCGGGGACACACTCAATGCTGCGGTCTATCTAAGCCGCGGCTGCGAGGCCAACCTCAATCAAGATGAAATAAAAGTGTCCTACGTCACGGCTTTGGGCGCAGACCCGATTAGCAAGGGAATGTTAGAACGCTGGCAACAAGAGGGGGTGTCGACGGACCTTGTTCTACAAGACAGCCAACGTACTCCGGGTCTATACCTAATTCAGCTTGATGACGCAGGTGAACGTACCTTTCTGTACTGGAGAAACCAGTCGGCTGCACGCTACCTGCTACAGCACCCAGATTTCAATCAGATAAAGCAGGCACTGCGCAATGTCGATATGGTCTTTCTCAGCGGCATCACATTAGCGATTCTGCCTGAACAAGATCGTATCGAGCTATTGAACATCTTGGTTGCGTTGAAGGCACAAGGTGTTGAGATTGCCTTCGACAGTAACTTCCGCCCTGCACTTTGGCCACAAGACGAAAACCAAACCGTCAAAAACAGCTACCAGGCCATGTATACATTGACGGATTTAGCGTTGGTCACATTCGATGATGAACAATTAATTTGGGGCGATAGCTCTCCAGAACAAACTATCGAACGTCTAACGACGCTGGGTGTTAAGCGATGCATCGTCAAACTGGGTGCAGATGGCTGTCTCATTCAAGATGCCACCATTCAAAGTAACATACACCCAGATTCTGGTGCCGCTTCGGCTCCACTAGCGGTGCCAACCCTGCCTGTTGATCATGTCGTTGATACGACCTCGGCAGGAGACTCATTCAATGGCGGATTTTTATCGGCTTACCTTGCGGGCGAAGACTTAACAAAGTCATGCCAGCGCGGCAATACCATGGCAGGCGTCGTTATCCAACATCGTGGTGCCATTATTGCAAAAGAACTCACTCAAGCGGCCATCACAGCCATTTAAGGAATACCAATGTCTAACATCAAACAACAACTGAAAACACTGAAAGTTATCCCTGTGATCGCTATCGACAACGCTGAAGACATCATCCCTCTGGGTAAAGTGTTAGCTGAAAATGGTTTACCTGCAGCAGAAATTACATTCCGTTCGGAAGCTGCAGTTGAAGCTATTCGTCTACTTCGTGAATCACAACCAGATATGTTGATCGGCGCAGGCACTGTGCTCAATCGTGAGCAAGCTATTGCGGCTAAAGAAGCAGGCGCAACGTTCGTCGTCTCTCCTGGATTTAATCCAAACACGGTAAGAGCCTGCCAAGAGATTGGTATTGATATCATTCCTGGGGTCAACAACCCGAGTACAGTAGAAGCCGCTCTAGAAATGGGCTTAACCACATTGAAGTTCTTCCCTGCTGAAGCATCAGGTGGCATCAACATGGTTAAGTCACTTCTTGCGCCTTACACGGATATTGAAATCATGCCGACCGGTGGTATCAACCCAAACAACATTAAAGACTACCTAGCGATACCTCGCGTGCTCGCATGTGGCGGTACTTGGATGGTGGATAAGAAGCTGATTGAAGAAGGCAATTGGGAAGAGCTGGCTCATTTAACTCGTGAAGCCGTTAAGTTAGTCAATTAAACCTAGTGCAATAGCATTTTGACGTTATATCTAGCCCTCCTTTTGGAGGGTTATTTTATGGTTGAGCATTATTCTTTCAAAGTTAATATTTAATCGTGCTCGATAGCATCTTAAAAATAAAGGCTAAATATGGAAAACTGGATAACACAAGGAGTTGGCGGCCTGGCTTTTTGTATCGGTGTAATGGCATTTTGGCAAAAAGATGATATGCGTTTTCGCTACCAGATGATGATCTTTTGTTTTGTAATGAGTATCCATTTCATATTAATGGGCGCCATAGTGGCGGCTATAGGCGTAATTATTAATGCTATTCGCAGCTATGTATCGATAAAAACTCAATCGCGCAAAGTGATGTGGTTCTTTATTGGCTTGATGTGATGCATGACTTTACCCAACATGAATCATTTCTTTGAATTTATTACGGTTGTTGGTTCATCCGTTGCGACATGGGCACTCTTTTCAAGACAAGGCATCGCATTGAGGTCCTTGATCTTATTCAATTCTTTCTGTTGGGCTAGCCATAACATTTGGATTGGTTCGATTGGCGGGTCCTTTGTCGAAATCACCTTTATTGTCACCAACATGGTCACTATCTATCGTTTACATCAACGCAGATTGTTAACTATAAAATAGGCAATACATATTTTATTCTAGATTTAAAATATGGAAGTAATGCACCATTAATTAAATGGGAAATTAATTGGATATCAAAAAAGTAAATCTAATTAAGTTTACGTTATTTAATCGTCGTCAATATATTTCCAATACTAAATTGAATTAAATCACCAATTAAATTTATATGGTGATCCAAACCTTTAGTTTGACCTATTTTGGTTAACCAATAGTCCATTAATTATTAAAATTGGTCATGTACTTATTATTATACTAACAATAGGATCGTGACCATGAAGCGTCTTACCCTGACACCTATAGCAATCGCGTTGCTTCTTGCAGGATGTAACTCATCTGATAGCGACAATAACTTCCAGCAACCCCAAGTTCACTCTCGTGTTCATGATGTATTGAACGTTGAGGGCTACCAATTCCGAGATTCTAACGGTAATGGAACACTGGAGCCTTTTGAAGACTGGCGATTATCTCCAGAAGAGCGAGCAGCAGACTTGGTTAGCCGCATGACGCTAGATGAGAAAGCCGGCATGATGCTCATTGACACCTTAAACTCGTCCAAAGGTGGGCTCCTTAGTAGTAAAGGGCAAGACATGATTGGCGATGCCCAAATGACGCGCTTTATCTTCCGTAACAGCGTAGTTGAAACACCTACCAATGCGCCTGATTGCGATTCAGGCCGTTCAGGTTGTCAGATAACCCCAACAGAAGCTGCCCAGTTCATGAATAGTGTTCAAGAACTGCGTGAACAGACGCGAATGGGTATCCCCGCTCTATTCAAATCCAATGCTCGTAACCACATAGATCCATCAGCTAAAGCAGGGATCAACGTTTCTTCAGGTGCCTTTTCTGCTTGGCCTAAAGAGGCAGGTTTAGCAGCCACTCGCGACATGGATTTAATCACTGAATTTGCAGGTATCATGAATGAAGAATGGTCTTCAATTGGCCTACGCAGTATGTACGGATACATGATGGATTTGGCGACAGAACCTCGTTGGTACCGAGTACACGAAACCTTTACCGAAGATGCAGATTTAGCGTCTGACATTATGCGCTCACTTATCAAAGGGTTGCAGGATGGCGGTGAGGTCAACGAAGACAGTATCGCGCTAACCATCAAACACTTCCCTGGTGGCGGTCCACAAGAAAACGGTGGTGACCCACATTATGACTTCGGTAAAAACCAAGTCTATCCAAAGAACAATTTTGATTACCACCTAAAACCGTTTATTGCTGCGATTGAGGCTGGCGCTTCTTCAATCATGCCTTACTACGGCATCCCTGTAGATCAAAAGTGGATGCCAAACGATGTTGGTATGTCCTTCTCAAAAGGCATTGTTACCGACCTTCTCAGAGACGAATTGGGCTACACAGGTAACGTGAACTCAGATACCGGCATTATTGGCGATCGTGCATGGGGTGTGGAACACAAAACGATTGATGAGCAGATTGCCATGGCGGTCGAAGCTGGAGTCGATGTTCTTTCAGGTTTCCATGATAAAGAAGTCGTCGTGAAACTCGTGGAAAAAGATCTGCTTACCGAAGAGCGTGTCGACCTATCAGTCACACGCTTACTTGAAGAACAATTCAAGCTTGGCCTTTTCGAAAACACTTACGTTGATGAGAAAAAAGCCCAAGAGATTTTAGGCAACGAGAAGTACCAAGAACGCGCTGATTACGCACAGAAAAAGTCTGTCGTCTTACTTCAAAATACCAATAAGACTTTACCTCTAGCTGAATCAACCGCACAAAATCCTGTTGCTCTGTATGTCATGGGAATGGACGAAAACATTGCAGGAGACGACAAGTACAACTTTACCGTGACTTCCGGAGATTACGAAGCGGGAGAAACGCGTCCACCAGTACCAGCCGATACGGACTATGCGGTTATTCGTGTTCGCGTATCTAACGAAGGCTCAGATCCTGATCTTATCTTTGGTGGCGCGAACCCAGATGAACTCGATATTCTTGCGTTCAGTGAAATGGCTACAGCTGCATCTTGGCATATTGAACCAAGCCTAAGCGACATTAAAGCCGTTATGAACGAAGTGGGCGCTGACAAAACGGTATTGTCCATCAACTTTAGACAACCCTTCGTGCTAGACGATCAAAGTAATCTTAAGCAAGCCGGTGCCGTGATCGCCACATTTGGTGTCTCGGACAGCAACCTAATGGAAGTACTTTCAGGCAACTTTGCTCCTCAAGGAAAACTGCCATTTGCTTTAGCGAACAGTGCCCAAGCCATTCAAAACCAAGACTCAGACTACCCTGGGTATGATCAAGCCGACACCCTTTACCCGTTCGGACATGGTTTAAGTTACGAATAATATTTGAGCTAATTCAGGCAGTGTTGAGCACTGCCTTTCCTTCTTAGATACCAAGGACAAAGTCATGGAACATATCTTACAACTGGGTTGGGATGATCACGCTATTCCACATAAAATCTGGATAGAACAATACTACGATGGGTGTCGTATCTGCTTGAAAGTCGTAAAAGACGTTGAGCCAGAAATGCTCTCATTGATTGTTCCAAATATTGATGTGCAAACCACTCATAAGGCGTGGCAAGGCAAAGCGACGAACATTACACCAGCCTATGATGACGGCGTGTTGTTCACTCAAACTCGCTCGCTATTCAATTTGCCTCATGGCTGCGTGATTTGGGCGGTAACACATATCCAGATGCAAAACGGCTTAAAAATGTCGGCAGACAAATTGTGCTTCGTACCAAAATACAGCAATCAAGATTCTTGTTTTAAGGTTCCAGCATAACGTAACAACAAGCCGAGTCGCTTATCCAACTTGGCGCTAATCTGCGAAGAACCATAAAAAAGGCCAGCGTATACACGTTGGCCTTACTTCTGTCTGTCTGTCTGTCTGTCTGTCTGTCATCAGGATTAAGCACTAATCAATCAACACCAACGAATCGATGGCATTGGATTCATTTAGATATCTCATTCTTGGCGGGCATTTGGCACCCGTAATAAGACAATGCTCATTCGAAAAAGACGAAATAAATTTAAAAAACTTATTTCGCCGTTTTGATCATCGTAGCTCGCGGTTTACAGCTGAGGTTCTTGGGTCTTATTGACTATGAGGTCGCGAAGCCATTTGTGGCTTGGTTCAGAATCAAAGTAACGGTGCCAAAGCAAAAACAAACCACCGGGAACCAACTCAATAGGAATCGGCTTCATCACCAGTTCGCCACTCTCAATATAGTCACGAACCGAGTTGTACGGATAACACATCAGCAAATCGCTTTGTTTGCACAGCTTTACTGCGCTGGTGATGTCCGACACGTTGGCGGCTTTGTTAATTTGAAGCTGTTTGGCTTGCAAGATTTCCAGTAGCAACCAGTCGCCAACGCCACCGGTCACCAACTGTATATGTCGATATTTCAAAAAGGTGTCGAGATTCCACTCCTCTTGCAACGCAGGATGGTCATTACGCATCAAACACACCGAGTAATCCAAGCACAGCTCGACGTAGTCAAGTGCATCAGGAATACACTGCACGTGGGTAGAAGCGCGCTCATCTAGCTCAAAAATACCGATACCAAAATCCACTTCACGCTTTAATAATCGCTTGAAGCTATCGCTGCTCCACGTTGAACTGTTAACGGTAATGTGAGGCGCATCCGCGAGCGCAGTCGGCATAAAGTGCGGATAAATCGCCGTGTAGGCGGTTTCGACAAGGTCTATAGTGAAGGTACGCTCACTGTCTTTAGGGTCGAAAACTTCGGGAACGGTCAGCTTTTCGATTTGCAGTAGGATTTGATGGATCTTAGGCGCTAACGCGAGTGCTTTGGGTGTGGGGAATAGCCCTTTGGATTCTCGCTCAAATAGCGGGTCATCAAACAAAGCTCTCAGCTTAGTGAGCTGTTTACTTACCGCAGACTGGCTCAAAAAGAGTCGCTCTGCTGTTTTACTCACACTTCGTTCTTCAATAAGAACGTGTAGGCAAAGCAGCAAATTCATGTCGCATTTAAGTAAGCTTTTAACATCTACCATGATATTCCCTAAATTCAGGTTAATGATGATTAATTGTCACTTTAAATCATATCATGGTCTTGGTAAATTTAGCGCATGTGAGTTAACACGCTCAAATAATAATAGAATTAAGGAATACTCATGGATTTTCTAGCACTACCAAAGATTGATTTACACTGCCACCTAGACGGAAGTGTTCGCCCAGATACGATTATTGACCTAGCAAAACAGTACAATATCGAACTACCTGAAGATCGCGACGCGGTTGTTCAATCTCTAACGGTGCCAGAAGATTGTAAAAACCTAGATGAGTACTTAGCTTGTTTCAGCCTGCCACTGCAAGTAATGCAGACTGAAGAAGCGATTGAACGTATCTCTTTCGAGCTTTACGAAGACGCTGCACTAGAAAACGTTAAGTACCTAGAAGTTCGTTTTGCGCCAATCCTGCACGTAAACAAAGGTCTGTCTCTTGATACGATCATTGCAAGCGCAGTAAAAGGCATGAAGCGTGCTGAAGAGAAATACGACATCAAGGGCAACTACATCATGTCAGTGCTTCGTATGTTCCCTAAAGACTCGATCAAAGACGTGATCGACGCGGGCCAACCTTACCTAGGTAAAGGCGTGGTTGCGTTTGATATCGCAGGTGGTGAAAAGCCAGGTTTCTGTGCTGAATTCCCAGAATACACACAATACGCTCTTGAAAAAGGCTACCGCATTACCGTGCACGCTGGTGAGCAATGGCATGGTCAAAACGTTTACGATGCAGTAACTATGTTGGATGCTGAGCGTATCGGCCACGGTGTCCACATCCAAGGTAACGAAGACGCATACAACATCGTTAAAGAGAAGCAAGTTGCACTTGAGACTTGCCCAACAAGTAACGTTCAAACTAAATGTATTCACAAATTCAGCGACCACCCAATTGCTGAATTCAAGAAAGACGGCATCGTTGTAACGATCAACACAGATAACCGCACTGTGTCGAACACTACCATGACCAACGAAGTAAAACGTGCGTGTGAAACATTCGGTCTAACAAAAGAAGATTACGTAGAAATCTACAAGTACTCTGTAGAAAGTGCGTTTGCTTCAGACGAAGTGAAACAGCACCTAATGGGTTTCGTTGAGCAAATCTAATTTGAGCAATCTTGATTGCTAAGTAGAAAAACAGGAAGAGAAAGGCTTAGGCTTTTCTCTTTTTTTATGTCCAATTATCCGTATTCTAATATCGATGTTGACGAATGGGATGCAAACAATGAAAACAGAACTCGAGAAAATGCTGTCCGGCGAGATTTTTGATGGCGCAGACCATGAGGTAGACCACATGCGCACTCATGCCAGCAAGGCGCTATCAGACTTGAATCAATGTTCAGACGATACTCAACTGCCAAGTCTTCAGGCTAATCTGTTTGGTAAAGTAGGAAGCAGCGTTGTCCGTCCTCCTTTTCATTGCGAGTTTGGCAAAACCATCGAGATCGGTGACGACACCTTTATCAACATGAACGTGGTGATGCTTGATGGCGCGAATATCAAGATTGGTAACAATGTATTGATAGGGCCAAGTGCCCAGTTTTACACAGCCTCCCACTCACTGGATTATCTCAGCCGCCGTAAGTGGGAAACTTTCTGCCTACCTATCACAGTCGAAGATGATGTGTGGGTTGGTGGAAACTCGGTCATCAACCAAGGCGTGAAGATTGGGGCTCGCTCGGTTATCGCAGCGAACTCAGTGGTTAACAGCGATGTACCGCCAGATTGTCTATACGGTGGCACGCCGGCGAAGTTCATTCGACACTTGGATACTGAGCAATAAAGTTAAATAGAAAAATAAAGCTCATTAAAAGAACAAATAGAAAAAGAGGCGATGTTCATGATGAAACAGCGCCTCTTTTTAATCGATTCGTTTTAGCTTTTATCAGTCTTTTCTATCCGTCGTTTTTCTACTTATCTTGCCTACCTAGATTATCTACATAGAGAAACCTGACTAAAATAGATAGCTTGAGAATTTCGCTACATGATCACGTAAATTCGACGCCAAGAGCACGAAGTTCGTTCTCACATTGCGCAGAATCGATAAACTGAATACCCGCCATACCTACGGCCTTTGCTCCTTCTACGTTGTAAGGCATATCATCAATGAACACCGTTTCTGAAGCCTCCAGTCCATTATTTGAAAGCAACGCTTGGTAAATCTCAGGCTGCGGTTTAAGCATGCCAAGTTCAGCGGATACGGCTGCGCCATCAAACAAAGGCCAAAATTCGTAGGTGGCTTTTAGGTGTTCAACAATCTCGACCACGTTGTCGGTAAGTGCATACACACCATACCCAGCACGCTTTACGCGCTCGATAAGGTCGACAGAACCATGCAATAAGATCTGCGTTTTCTTAACGTAATAAAACAGGCGGTCGCACTCTAATGAAGATAAATCGAGCTCTTGTTGGTAGCGAAGTTTGGCTTCATTTTCGGTTAAGAACCCTTTGTTCAAATCCGACCAAATCGCACTTTGGAAAATCGAAAGCGCTCGGGCTTCAGGGTCGGCAATGTTACCAAACGTTAGTTGAGTAATTTCCAGCGGCGACCAACGCACAATCACATTACCCACATCAAATACGACATTTTGATTTGATTCGAACTCATACCCTACTCCTGAATTAGTCACTTAAAATAGCAACAACACAGACATTAAATGCCGCACGTTAAAGTTCATAATCTTGTTTTACAAAATGAGGACTAGAATCACAAGATGTAATCAAGTCAGCGCAAAAGGTGGTCACTAGTACCCCTAACTAACCCTATTTATCATCACCCACTTAACCTTCTATGTTACAATTATGAGTCATTCAGAGCGTACTGAATCCCTGATTTAGTTCACTATTCTTTAGTCACAGTGAATACACTTTAAAGTTATTGATCTATGAAAAAGTACGAGTTAGTTGTCCAAGATATTGTGAGCAAGATCTGTCAAAACAGTATCAATCATAAGCTTCCCGCGGAAAGAGAACTCTCTGAAATATATGGGTTATCTCGATTTACTATTCGAAAAGCGCTAGCCAAGCTAGAGGCTATTGGCATGGTGAAATCTAAGGTGGGTTCTGGTTACTTCGTCAACACTTCTCTCATTGGTACACCACTGGTGTACAACTCCATTACTGAAAACAGTTTTGAAGAGATCTCTTATAAAAAGCTCCAACTGAATAAAGCGCTACCCGATAACCACGAACAGCAGATTTTTTCTTTAGACGACAATGACTACATCTGGAAAATTAGACGGCTTCGATTGATTAACAACAAAGTAGTTCAGATTGAAGAAGCCAAGATCCCTGTCAGTGTCTTCCCAGAGATGAATGCCGAGATCATTGAAAGCTCAATCCAGAAACATGCATTGGCGAAAGGTCTTCAGATCGATAGCTACTTAACGACGTATCAAGCGATCAACGTATCTAAAGAAGACGCGGAGTTGCTCGGCTGCAAAAAAAATGCCGCGGCGATGAATATCACCAACCGAGGTTTCTTAGCATCGGGGGATCTATTCATCGTCAGCGATATCATCGACATCAAATATCAATGCACCTATCACACTCCTTTTAACAATGAGAGCATGAGCTTCCGAGATAAGAAGTAACCTTTTAATTCGATTTAATATGGTTAATTTTTATAGATATAAGTTAATTACTCTATAGATTAGCCACTAATATTATTTCACATCTAATATTATTAATTTAATGATACTAGAAATATACTTACCAGATAATACGTAATATCTGGTAAGTATATTAAATAAGAAAATGGCCGCTTATAGCGACCATTTGATATTAAAAATACGAGTTAAGGGGTATGAATCGCGCCGTCAGGAAGGCGACTTTGAGTCCACTCGTGGGGGCGATACATAACAGGGAACTCGGCTGCAACCTCTCGGTCGATTTCAACACCAATACCTGCGATTTCAGAAGCGTATAAGTAGCCATTAATTGGCTCTGCAGCGTTCGGGAATACCTTGTGTGTATTCTCGTTGTACTCGACATGTTCTTGAATGGCAGCATTGTGTAAATGCACATTCAAATGCGTGTTTACCGCTGCGCCAATTGGCGTCATATCTGGCGGGCAATGCCATGCAATACGAACACCGAAGTTCTGACATAGATGGCCGAGTTTCAGAGCTGGGGTAATACCACCAATCTGTGAAACATGGCAACGAATGAAATCAATGCGGCGGTTAGCAATCAATGATTTCCACTCTTCAGGGTTATTAAATAACTCCCCTAAACCTAATGAAACTGAGCTCTGGCTGCGAATATTATCCAACCATTCCGTTTGATTTGGCGGCAGAATATCTTCAATGAAATACGGCTTATATTGCTCGACTTCCTTCGCAAATTGTATCGCTTGGTTCGGGAATAGGCGCTCATGAACATCATGAAGAATATGGAATTGGTTACCATATTTCTCTCTCAGCGACTTAAACATCGTTAGAGTATTGTCCATGTACTGATCTTGGTCGTAGTACGAACCTTCAGTCGGGTTTTGAGTGGTATGCAAATCCGTTGGAACGCCGCCATAGAAACCAAGCTGACAACGAATGTGCTTGTAGCCTTTGTCTAGGAAAGATTCCACCAGCTCATAAATCCCTTCCATCGTGTCGCTCGTCGCGTGTGTGTATACAGGAATAGCATCACGAGACTTACCACCAAATAACTGGTGTAACGGCATACCCGCCAATTTGGCTTTAATATCCCACAGTGCCATATCAACACCGGAAATTGCATTATTGATAACAGGGCCATTTCGCCAATAAGCGTTGACCATCATCATTTGCCATAAGTCTTCAATATTATTGGCGTTTTTACCAATAAGAATAGGTTTTAAATATTCATCGACCATTGTTTTTACAGCAAGCGGTCTTTGTTGGAATGTCGCACAACCAAACCCTGTCACGCCTTCATTCGTTTCAACTACCACGGTAATGAGGTTGTGTCTGTCTGGTTTAGTAATAATACAATGGATATCAGATATAATAGTTTCTTTCACAATTAAATAACCTAAACTTAAGTCAACTCCTATTATCTAACCGCTTTAAAAACCACATTTCAAGCGCTAATTTTGCGTAAAAATAATTGGTACGTTAAGTGATTTTTTTTTGATAACCAAAACATACCAATTGGCCAAAAACGGTGAAAAAATAATTTTTCGGATTTTAAGTGTGATTGAGATCTCTTTTTACTCCGTTGGATTTAAATTGGTTGTCGTTATGATTGCTCGAGTTAAATATATTCCAATAACAGGTGTAGTATGCAAATGGTAGAAAAAAGTGATGCCGTTATTAATAACTCGAAGTCATCATCGAAGAAGAAAAATTTCAAAGAAAATATACAGTTATTAATCACTGCACTTGGTGGTGAAGACAATATCGTGAGTATCACGCACTGTATGACAAGGCTGAGATTCAAATTAGCAGACGAGTCGCTGGTAGACGAAGAAGCAATCAAGCAGATCGCAGATGTGAAAGGTGTGGTACTTCAACAAGGCCAAACTCAAGTCATCATCGGTGTTGAGGTCGAGAAGTGGTTCAACGCGCTATCAAACACTCAACAAGCTGACGCTAATCCGGCTGATGAACTAGAGAAAGGCAAGCTGTTCCAAGGCGTGATGCGTATTGTCGCAGGCATCTTTGGTCCGGTTGTACCCGCAATCGCTGGCGCGGGTATGTTGATGGGCCTGTTGTCTGGTCTTATTGCAACCAATGTTATCTCTGAAACCTCAGACACAGTTTATTTCTTCCGCTCGATCTCTGTTGCTGTGTTCTTCTTCTTACCTATGCTGGTTTCTTTCTCTGCCGCTAAGGTATTCAAAGTAAACGAATACATTGCGCTTGCTGTCTCTTCAGCAATGCTAGCGCCTCTGCTTGTTGATAAAGCAACAATGCTAAAAGACGCAGGCGCTGCTCCGGAGCTGACCGTTCTTGGCGTGGTTCCTATTGAGCTGCTCAACTACGGCGGCGCGATTGTTCCTGCGATTCTAGCAATCTGGTTATTGTCTAAAGTGACTCCGTTAGTTGACCGCCTAGTTCCTTCTTCTGCGAAGCCTGTATTTACACCACTGCTTGCCTTTACGGTAACTTCGACCATCACGCTATCATTTGTTGGCCCTGCTGGTATCTGGCTAAGTAATGGCGCAGGTTGGGTGATGAGCTCACTACTGGAAATCTCTCCGACGTTAACAGGCTTTGTGTTTGGTCTAACTCGCCCGATCACCATCGTATTTGGTATCCACCACAGCATGACGCCAATCAGCCTGAACAACTTTGCACTGTATGGTAAGGATCTACTTATGCCAATCATGTGTTTGGGTAACATGGCAATTGCTGGCGCGACAATGGCTATCTGGCACAAGCAACGTAAAACGGTTTCTAAAGAGCAATCTTCAATTACGATGGGCTCAAGTGTTACCGCTATCTTAGGCATCACGGAACCGGCTCTATTTGGTGTACTCACGAAATACACCAAAGCGATGATGACCGCGAGCTTGGCTGCAGGCGTGTTCGGTGCTATCTCGGTAACAATCGATACGCACTTAACAAGCTACATTCTTTCTTCTGTATTCAGCTTGCCAGCTTACCTTGCAGGCGGTACGCAAAACTTCATTCAAGCACTGATGGGCGTGGTGGGTGTATTTGCACTGTCTTTCGTCCTAACGATGTTGTTCGTAAAACTAGACAACAAGTAATCGGCTAGTCTCACTCCCGTAAGATTAGAATCGAAAAAGCATGACCATATCTCATTATGGTCATGCTTTCCTCAATACGAACAAACCCAACCTTTCCTTTCTAAGGCTATATTATGACCCACATCGCAATCATCGGTGAGTGCATGATTGAACTGAATGGGGCTCCATTTGGCGACATGCATCAAAGCTATGGTGGAGACACATTAAACGCGGCAATCTACTTGAACCGCAGCGCTGCGGTTAGCAACCCCATGAACTGCAATAACACTGCGAATCCAGCGATGCGAACTAGCTATGTCTCGGCGCTTGGCTCTGACGCTATCAGCCAAGAGATGCTTAACCGATGGCAAGATGAAGGACTATCAACCGAATTCGTGCTTATTGACGAGCAGCGTTCACCCGGGCTCTATCTCATTCAACTCGACGATGTTGGTGAGCGCACCTTCCTATACTGGCGCAACGATTCGGCGGCTCGCTACATGGTACAGCACCCCGATTTCGATAAGATAGCCAACCAACTTCACGATGTTGATATGGTGTTTCTGAGTGGCATTTCCCTCGCGATACTGCCACACAGCGATCAGTTAAAGTTACTCACTATCATCGAAGGCCTACGTGAACATGGCGTTACCATCGCCTTTGATAGTAACTATCGACCAAAGTTGTGGAGCTCAGAGGCCGCAACTAAAGAATGCTATCTATTAGGCTATAAAACGACCGATATAGCCCTAGTCACATTCGATGATGAACAACTGTTGTGGAGCGATCAAACGCCACAAGACACCATAACAAGGCTGCATACGCTCGGTGTCAAAACCGTTGTTGTCAAGCTTGGTGCTGAAGGCTGCTTGATCAGCGAAAACCCCGCAAATGAGCCAGTAAAAATCACAACGACACCTGTCGAGACTGTGGTTGATAGCACCTCTGCTGGCGACTCTTTTAACGGCGGTTTCTTATCTTGCTATCTCGCTGGAGGTTCTATTGAAGAAGCCTGCCATCAAGGTAATGCATTAGCCAGATTGGTGATTCAACATAATGGCGCAATCATCCCAAAATCCATCACCGACACTCTTTCAAACTGATATTAAGAAGTACACATGTCTACAATTAACGAACAGCTAAACGCACTTAAAGTTATCCCTGTTATCGCCATTGATAACGCAGAGGATATTATCCCTCTAGGAAAAGTATTGGCTGAGAATGGGCTTCCAGCTGCTGAGATTACGTTCCGTTCAGACGCCGCTGTTGAAGCTATCCGACTGCTTCGCCAAGCACAGCCACAAATGCTGATCGGCGCGGGCACCATCTTGAACCGTGAGCAAGCACTTGCAGCAAAAGAAGCGGGCGCAACGTTTGTGGTATCACCGGGCTTTAACCCGAACACAGTTAAAGCATGCCAAGAGATCGGCATCGATATCATTCCAGGTGTGAACAATCCAAGCACCGTTGAAGCGGCATTAGAGATGGGCTTAACAACCTTGAAGTTCTTCCCAGCAGAAGCATCTGGTGGGATCAGCATGGTTAAATCGCTCGTTGGCCCATACGGCGATATTCGACTAATGCCTACAGGCGGCATTACGCCATCAAACATCGATAACTACTTAGCAGTGCCTCAAGTATTAGCCTGCGGTGGTACATGGATGGTGGACAAGAAGCTGGTTATAAACGGGGAGTGGGACGAGATCGCACGCCTAACACGCGAGGTTGTTGAGCAAGTGAATCGCTAGTCGAAAGCTAGTCGAAAACGTTCTAGAAAGGACAAACTCCCTTGATTCCATAGCAACAAAGCCACAGCACATGCTGTGGCTTCGTTGCTAACTCTAATGAGTCGGTTAATTGAGCAACCAATAACTCACTGGGTTATCAGGACATTGATAAGGCCCACACTCAGTAAACGTAGCAATGGCATTGAGCGCAACCACAACGATTGCCAGTAAGCACGCAATACGCCCTAGATTGCTCATTTTGTATGGTTCTTGAGTCTCTGTCTTATTCGTTAGTATCAAGATCACAGCAACCGCAAAGATAGTGGCCGTGAACAAAACAAAAGCCCACGTATAGTAATGCATCCCGAGGATGGGGCTACCATAACCCGGAGTTCCGGGAATCACATGTAATGAGACCTGTCTTAGGGAGGTTGCAACACCATATAAAGCACCAATTAGGACGATGCCATAGTGGCGAGATTGAGGCCCATAAACCACATTCAACATGAAGCCAAACACCACCATCACAAAGCCAATACGTTGTAATAAGCATAACGGACAAGGCAACTCATTAAGAACAAACTGAAGAATAAAGCCGATCAACAAAACGGCTGTCATACCCAGCAAGCCCAGTGTATTCAAGAGAGTTAACTGATTTCGATTCATGCTAACTCCTTACAATAAGATCGATAGTGGGTCGGTGGCATGATGGTTAAACCAATACAAACCTAGGATCACTGAGCTAGCAAAAAAGCCATAAGCAGCGGTCTTCTTATCGAAAAACGCGCATAGCATCGCCACAAGTAACAACAAAAACAGTAAAGACATCATAAGAGGAATTTCCTTTCTATTTATTCTGTTCAGTCAGACTAAACGTCATAATGAATATCCACACCGATGCTCTTAATCATTCAACTTCGGTAAATCGATGGATTACGAATTGAAAATCATCAACTTAATAGTTGTTAGTAAGATCCAAGCTGTCAAGTTTGGAGCCTCGTACTTAATGCTCACAAATACGTTGAGGCAACTAATGAACCGATGATGCGCATTAATGTTGATGGGCAGGTAAGATTGGCGAATCTGTGAATGAAGTTAGGCTTAGGAGATATCAAGAGGCTATTTTTACTGCTCCATAAAGCAAAAAACCCAGCGAAAAATCGCTAGGTTTCAAATATAAAAAATGAGGTAATACAAGTTTACTTCAGCGGGTCATTGTCCGGCAGTGCCTTATGAAGCCAGAGTGCTAAACGCTTCTTGATGTTCGCGCCATCAAGCTTATCGTCCGGTAACGGTGTGATCTGATTGACTTCAACAAGGAACAAGTACACCGCTTTAACCTTTATCGGTTGGGATGAATTTGGCAAATCAAAACCTTGTAGCTTAGCCATCTTAAAACCGACTTCAACTGCTTTTTTTACCAGCTTATCTTCATTAATGATCTTCGCGGTTTTCGACATATCATCTCCATCATCTTTATCGAATGAATACTGAGTATATCAAACCGAAAAACTCACAAGATTACTTCGATCTCAATTTGAGGAGTCGCTTTGATAAATAACGTAAAACGAATAACAGGCTCTAGGATGACTCTAATTCGCTTGATAGTTACGCCACCAATACCTGTACGCAAACGGTCTCTTAACAGAACACTCAATAAATGAGATCTTAAGTCAAAAAACAAAAATTCGAATAATATTTGACTTAGCATTCCAAAGAATACGGAATATTATGATGTTCATTTTGAAAGTTAAAATTCAATAAAAGATCAATAAACTGCTGTTATTTAAATGGTTTAATACTAATTCGACTTAGATCATATTTACAACCAATTGCAACCAATTGTTATTTACAAAATACTCACTAAGAAAATAGAATAAAACCACTAATTTTATACTGGTGTTGAAAATGCGTTACCTCTGGGCTTCATTCTGTCATAAAAATCCAATTCCAGGTCGAATTGTTCATATCCTTGTTATGTTGATAGCGCTAGCTTCTATCACCATTCCATTGATTTCAAAAGACGCCACAACCATCTTAACTTCACTGTGTGCTGCTCTAGTCTGTTTCGTCGTTTTTGTCTTCTTTGCGCTCGCCGACAAAATGCGCTCAGGCATGCATTAATCAACCAATCAGTTCTCTATCACCAAGCATTCTCTTTTTAAAAATTCATTATAAAATGCTGGTTACCAAATACGGAAAAGCCCAAAGTTATTAGCTTTGGGCTTTTCTTCTATAGCGAATTCTTACATATTCCAAATAGCCTGTAGTTAGAAATTACAGCTATCAATCAGGCATCACCACAATACCCATGGTTTCAAGCAGTTGCTCTTGCTGCCAAGCAACGATTTTAATCCCCGATGTGTCTACCTTGCGAGGATCTAACCCTTCTAATTCAGCATGGCATAAATTAGCACCTTGCATACTGAATTGCCCCCATACATCTTCCGAGAACACACCTCGGCTGAGATCAGACTCTTTCAGTGACGCGCCGCCAAGGTAAGTGCCTATCCAACGATTCTCAAACAGCTCACACTTCTCTAAACAAGCTTGTTCAAAATTGGCGTATGACAGATTACAGCCCGTAATATACGCAGAGCAAAAGTACATTCTATTGCTTACCTGATTGGCAAAGTTAGCGCGAGTAAAGTTCGCCCCTTTCAGGTCGCATTCACGTAGCTCAATCCCATAGCAATTCGCATTACTAAAATTCGCCATCGCCAACTGGCAATTCTGGAAGCTTGCATCTCGTAAGTCGGCAACATCAAAGTGGCATCCCTCAATATCGCCTTGTTCAATAAACTTACAGTTAATAAACGTTGCGTCACGTAAGTTCGAACGTCTGAAATCACAACGGATAAACGTACAGGCTGTAAATGTAAGCTCTGATAAGTCTTGCTGAGCAAAATTGTGGTGATGATAAGTGCTGTTATTGGTGTCCATTTAGCCCCCTAAAGAAATTAAGCTAAGACTACCATTGCGATCTTAAGAAAACACCAAATTAAAAACGAACAAAAACAGCAACTTAAAACACCCTGATTTAGCCATTTTAAGGCACCAAACAAGCCCTTTAAGGTTGTTATTTTCGATTTATAGGATGTGCTTATCTTGAAAAAAGTTTTGTCGCTTAGAAGTACCAATAAGAGAAAAAGTTACTTTGACGAAACGAGTCAATTATTGACCGCGTCCTAACGCGCTAGACTGGACGGTTGGTATGTTGCTCGTTACACTATTCCTCATTCTCAGCATAAAGAGTAAGAACAATGAAAGACATGCGACAAGCTATGCTCGATGCAGGATTTAGCCTTATTAATGAACACGGGTTTGCTGGTGTTGGCCTGATGAAGATCATCAACCAAGCGGAAGGCACGAAGGGTTCTTTTTACCACTACTTTAAATCCAAAGAGCACTTTGGTGAGATCCTTCTTACTAACTACTTTGATGAGCATCTCGCTAAGCTGGATGACTTTTTAAGTGATGAGTCGCTTTCTCGTCGTGACCGCGTTAAAGCCTATTTCGAGTTTTGGTGTGCGTCGAAACTGACTGAAGACTTCAATATCCAATGTCTTGTCGTAAAACTGGCGGGAGAAGTAGCTGGTTCTGAAAACCCGTTGCAATCGACCATGGCAGAAGGTGCAGAAAAGATCATCCTGCGTATGGCAAAGCTGTTTGAAGAAGGTAATGCCGATGGTGATTTCACTATCGCAGAGCCAGAATCGCTATCTCGAACGCTTTATGGCTTATGGCTAGGCTCAACGCTTATGGCCGCTATGCAGCGCAACCGTTCGATTCTAAACAATGCCATGGATGAGACCATTCTTGCCATGATCTCGGCACAAGAATCGGCTGACTAAATACCCCCGTAACCAGAAGCCAAATACCAAATACCAAAAGGCTCGCACAATTTAGTGAGCCTTTTATCTAACTTTAAATCTTGATTGAATCCATTCACGCCTACTCCATTACCCCAGACGAGACGCAATATTATTGGCTTTGAGTAAACCCTTAATAACCGGGTCGACATGCTTGAAGAAGCTCAGCCAACCTTCACAGAGATAATTTAACCCCGCTTCACCATCTCGGCTTGTGATGATACGGTTTTTGGGGCATTCGCCATGACATGCAAATTTAAACTCACAGGCTTGGCATTGTTTCGGCAGAGACTTTTGTTTGGCGAACCCAAAACGCTGCTGCTTTGGCGAAAAGGCTAAAGTTGAAAGTGCTTGTTCCTGAATATTACCCAGCTGAAATTCGGGAAAGACATAATGGTCACATGAATAAACATCGCCATTGGGCTCAACCGCTAACCCTTTTCCGCAGATCTCACTCAAGATACACATGGTGCTTTCTCTGCCCATCCATACTCCGACAAAATTTTCAAAGTACGGCACTAATACCCGACCAAAATCGTGCTCAAACCACTCGTCAAAAATGGTAGTGAGGAATTGTCCCCATTGCGCAGAATCGACACTCCAAGCTTCAACCTCACCTGATACAGGAATGATCGCTTGTTGGTTGCTCAACCATTTATTGTTGGTATGAGCCTCACGCTTATCGACCACAGGAATAAACTGCAATTGCTTCGAACCCACTTCATCGCGTAGAAAGCGATAAACCTCGAGTGGATACTTACCTGTCACATCATTCACGCAGCTTAGAGTCGCGAACTCGACGTTATGTTGTTTCAAGTAGCGAATGCCACGCATTGTTTGAGAAAAAGTGCCTTTGCCTGCACGGTTAGTTCGGTAGTGATTATGTAGGTGCTCTGGTCCATCAATACTGACGCCAATGATAAAGTCATTCTTCTTGAAGAACTCGCACCACGCATCATTCAATAACGTTCCGTTGGTTTGAAGGTCATTGCTGATCTTACTGTGGTTGGGACAATATTTTTTCTGCAGCTCGACGACCTTTTGAAAGTACTCAATCCCCAACAAGGTAGGCTCTCCACCATGCCAAGAAAAGATGATTTCAGGCGTGTTCTGCCCCTCTATGTACTGTTTGATATAACGCTCTAACAGGACTTCATCCATCGTATATTGAGAGCCTTTTGGGTATTCAAGCAGCTGCTGTTTTTCTAAGTAATAGCAGTAGGTGCAGCTGATATTACACACCGCCCCAATCGGTTTTGCTAGCGCTTGAAGCTTGCTGTGTGCTTTGCCATTGAACTGTGGAATTGAACTCAAGTTTGATAGCGATAATGTCGTCATGAAGAGTGCCTCGATGTAAAAGTTATTGTATTAGCCAAAACAATTCGTAATTCCTTTACACGGTGTTCATCGACCAACCAAGCTTAATGGCATTAGGTTGGCCGAGTGGTTCATTTCCTCTATTTCACGTTTTCAAACGGATTCCACGCTTCGTCAACCGGGACGATGTTTTGCGCTTTTTCGTACTCTTGATATTCAGCGACCATTTCAAGGAACAGATCTGGCATTTGATTTCTCAAGTCATGTTGCTCAGCTGGGTCTTTCTTGGTGTTGTATAAGTGCCACTCACTGTCGCCACCCATTCCCGTAGAGATTCGAATGATCTTATGATCACCTTTTAGCAAAATCCCGCTACCAAACAATTCAAATGGAATCGCATTATCGGCACTGTGCACCTCTGCCGTTTCCCCTTTGAAGTAAGGCAACAAGCTCACACCACTCATCGGCGCGACTTCTCGACCTTGATATTCCGTTCCTGGATGCTCTACCTCTGCAATTTCAAGAATCGTGGCTGCAATGTCTTTCACTTGGGATAAGTCATCTGTCTGAGTTCCCGGTTGCAACGCATCTTCACCGGCTAAAAGCGCTTTGGCTGGCTTAACGATAAATGGCACACGGAGACCGCCCTCTGCTGTGTAAGCTTTGTACCAAGATAGGCCACCGGTTGAAGCGCTTGCCCACTCAGGGCCAAGTGACACACTGGAGTTCGCCTTACCCAAATTTTCAGTCGAATTATCGAAATGATGAGCAGTCCACGTTCGGATCAAATCACTGATATTTTCACCGGTAATATCCGCCGCTTCTGGACCGTTATCAGCTAGATACATAATGTAGGTATTGTCGTATTCGCCGATTTCTTTCAGGTAATCGACTATCTGGCCGACTTGTTGGTCCTGCATTTCCATCATGCCCATCGCGACAGCCATTTTCTTGCCGTACCACTTTTGTTCTTTTTCAGAGAGCGAGTCCCAAGGTCGGCTTAATGAATTACGTCCTGAGATATCAGCCTCTTTAGGAATCACGCCCATCTCTTTCATACGTTCGAAACGGTCTTCTCGAACCGAGTCCCAACCATGTTCAACGTAATAATCGACTTTATCTTGATAGGCCGACTCAGGCGCTTGCAGTGGCAGGTGAATACCGGTGAATGGGACGTAAGCGAAGAAAGGCTTGCCGTCGTCTTTTTTGCTGTCGATCATCTTGATGATCTCGTTGGTGTACACTTGGTCTGAGTATTCGCCTTTGTATTTATCCTCAACCACTTCACCGTTGCGGTAAGTTGGCTCAACTTCAACGCCGGGGATATCGCCTTTTTGCAACGCATCCGCTGTTGCTGCGTTTTTGGCTGGGAACATCATATCTCGGTTAAAGTGATTCGAACCGCCCGCTAAAATACCGTAACTCTCCCCAAAACCTCGATCATCCGGTAGGAAGCCATCCTCGTGTCCCAAATGCCATTTACCAGAGAGGTAAGTGTTATAGCCGCTCTCTTCAAGCAGCGTGGCGACCGTGACACCTTTCTTGGTGAGGTAGCCTTCATAACCCGGCTTACCAATCGCGCCCGGATAGACGGCATAGTCAAAGGTGCCTAGCCCAACCTCGTGGCTGTTTGCTCCGGTTAGCATCATAGAGCGCGTTACCGATGAGGTTGGGGACGCGTGAAAGTTAGTAAACTTAACCCCCTCTTCAGCCAGCGCCATTAGGTTTGGGGTATCCGCTTCTGAACCATAAGGCTGTGTATCGGCAAAGCCCACATCATCGCCAACAATAACAACAATATTCGGCTTTTCTGATTCAGCCGCAAGAGCAGCACTGCTTGCCGCCGCCATTGCCGTGAACACTAAAGATTTCTTGAATGTCTGCATAAGACGTTCTCCAATTTCTGTGATTAACTTGTTTCAGTAATTAACTTTTCTGCGAGTAACTTTTTCTGTGATTAACTTTTTCTGTGGTTAACCGTTCTGTGATTAACCTGAGTTAGGATTTGAATTAATGCGCGGCTTGCGACATCCAATGTAATAAGTCGAGCGCAGGGTCATACTCTTGAGCTGCTGCCATGCCTATCCAGGTGACAGCTTCCGCTTGGCTGGCTTGAACGCCACTTCCAGAGATATACATCAACCCAAGCTGTGTTTGAGCTTCAGGGCTACCGTTATTGGCTGCGGTGACGAACCACTCCGCGGCTTTTTCATCATTCTGTTCTACGCCCTCTCCGCTCAGATATAAGTAAGCGACAGAGAGCTGGGCATCCAATTGCCCTTGGTAAGCCTCATCCAACAATTGCACGACATCTTGATGCTGCTGCGATTGATCCATGGTGGCTGCGTTCTTAGAGCTTTCGCTTCCAACGCTTGCTTTGGCAAAAAACAGAGCAGCCAAAACACCAGTCAGAATCACGGTAGTTAAACGTTTATTGATCATTTATTTCCTCCTCGGGAATAAAGGTCACAACGTCCCTGTTGAATGAGTTAGGTGAAAAGTAGGAATGGCGCGATGATGCACAAGCTTGATAGCAATACGTTTTCAATTTTCATAATTGGCTCTCGAGTAATAGTTGTGAGTGAATCAGGGACTGAACTAAATGGTCATAAAATTCAGCCGATTAAGACAAAGACTTAAATCGCTTTCTCAATGATGGTTTCAATCGTCTGTTTCGAGATTGGGTAGAACTGAAAGCAGATGTCTTTTTCAATCGCTTCCGCAATGTTGCTCTTCTCTTGCTCATCAAAGTCCCAGCTGCTGAAACGCTTCATCGCACCGACACTGGTTTGGAAGTTGTTTAAAAAATCCAACACTCTCTGGTAAACCATCTCATCGGTTCCGGTAGTATCGACCGAGAAAGCTTGAGCTAACTTCGCCGCATTCGGCATATAGAATTCCGGCAGCGCTTCAATCACAACCGGCATCAGTACTGTGTTGGCATCACCATGTGGAATGTGGCTAATCGCACCAAAGGCGTGAGCACAGTTGTGAATCGGAATGCCGCCCAAAGACGAATAGAAAGCAGAGATCGCCATGGTACTTGCTTGAAGAAGATTGCCGCGCGCGGTTAGGTTTTCTGGCTCTTTAAGTGCCAAGGGTAAGTTTTCAACAATCAGTTTTGCAGCCTGAATGCCGTAAGCGTCGGTGAATGCATTACTCATTGGCGAGACAATCGCTTCAACAGCGTGTGTTAGTGCATCCATGGCGGTAGAACGAGTAAGGTGAGCAGGCAGCTTAGTGGTAACGGTTGGATCAAGAATCGCGATATCAGCTTCCAATCCCGATGCGACTAGGCTTGCCTTAATGTTTTCATGTTCGTTGTAAAAAACAGCAATCGGAGAGGCTTCTGCGCCCGTGCCAGCCGTTGTCGGAACCGCAATGTGTGGCACTCGAATGTCTTCATTGTTTGGCCACACATCCATATGACCGCCGCCCGCAATCACCGTACGGATATCATCTATCTGCTTATGGAATGCGTATTTCACACCTTTAGAAGCATCAATCACGCTGCCGCCGCCAACAGACAAGATCGCATCAGCATTGACGCTGTTTGCAAACTCAATGGCAGCGTTGATGTTGTCGCAAGTCGCGTCTGGCGCGATATCGGTGTACACACCAACAAGCTGAACCGCTTGTTCATTGCCTGGCTGGTTCACCTTTTCGTTTACAAACAACGCCGAGAACTGCTCAACAAAGCCAAGAGACTCCAAGCCTTTATCAGAAAAGAGCACGACTCTTTGCGCACCTAAGCGACCAAAAAGAGAAGGGATATTTTCAATGCCATTCTCTTGAGCATGAACAATGGTTTTAAGTTGAAAGTTAAAATTATTGGTTGTCATGATATTTACCTCATTTCTAGTTGATGACTAAACAATAACCAATACAAACCGGTCGGTCTAGGGTGTTAATGTCAAAGATATGTCAATTAAGATCTTTATGGATCATTGCCCCAAAACGAAAAAAGCCCGCAAATGCGGGCTGTAGTAATAAGTAAGCTAGTGAGTGATCATTAAATAAGTGTCATTGACTCACCATCAGCAACTTATTAACTATTAACTATTAACTATTAACTATTAACGAAGATGAGCTGGCACCTTGCTTTTGTCTCTAGTGAGGTAGTAATACAGGTAAACTAAAGAGTAGACAGTCACAAATCCATCGAGCGCAAATACACCGCTCCAACCATAAAACCACTCATAATCGTTGATACACACGTTGTATAAGAATATGCCCACAAACATCGACTTCTCAAATGCACTGTAAATCATGGTCGAAGTACGCAGCGATTTGTACTTCGCCGAGAACATCAACAACACACCAATACAGCCAACCATGACTCCCCAGTGTTGATAGGTACCCATAAGATACTCTTTGTTCACCATCATCGTATCGTTGTACGAGAACAGCGTTTGCATACTCCAATCAGGCGCAAGGAAAGTAGAGAAAGCGGTTGCGGTTAAGAATCCTGTAACCATCAAATACGCTTTCATCGTTCGTTCAAAAAATCGTTCCAACATAAAAATAACCTCTTAAAATAACGTCGTAAAAATAATTTCTTATAAATAACTTCTTGTAGATAAATTGGGTAATGACAGAAATGATTTACTTGCCAAGCATGCTCATCACTGCGGTCTTTAATTCGTTGTCTTCTTTTGAAAACAGATGCTTAACTCGATGATCTAAGCCTGTTTCCAAGACGGTTTTGGCATGGGAGAAAGTAAGGAAACCTTCTTTGCCGTGATAATTTCCCTGCCCTGATTCACCAATGCCACCAAACGGCGCGTCATCAACCGCTAAATGGAAAACACAGTCATTGATACACATTCCTCCGGAATGAACTTGATGTTTAACCTGAGCTTGTAAGCTCAAATCAAAGCTCATTAGATAAAGCGCTAACGGCCTTGGTTTGCTATTGATGACTTGGAACGCCTCTTCGATATTGCGATACGTAATCAAGGGTAATAGTGGGCCGAAAATTTCTTCGTTCATCACTTTGGATGACAGGCTTGGTTCAACGATCAAATGTGTCACCAATCGATGAGTATCTAGGTCCATCGCTTCGTCATGGCAAGCAACGATTCGTGTCCCAGCTTCCTGCTCTTCATTCAATAAACCAACAATACGATCACATTGGCGAGGGTTAATGAGCGAGGTTAAACTCTCAGAGTAGATCCCTTCATCAAACAAGAATTGGTACTGTTTTTTATACTCAAGAATGAAGGCTTCAAGCTTATCTTCAGGGAGTAGCACGTAATCTGGAGCGACACATACTTGGCCGTTGTTTAGGCTCTTGCCATAAATGGTTCGCTCTACCGCAATATCTATCGGCATGTCTTCTGCCACGATAACCGGCGACTTTCCACCCAGCTCTAGCGTGACTGGAGTTAGCGTGTCAGCCGCTGACTTCATCACTTGGCGACCCACTTGGGTTGAACCCGTAAACAAAAGATGATCAAACGGCAACGCCGAAAATGCGGCTGAGATTTCTACCTCACCTTCAACCAAGCACACCTCATCGGCATGGAATACTTCCGCCAATAGCGCTGTTAATACTTGGTTCGTCGCTGGGGTAAATTCGCTCATCTTGATCATGGCGCGATTGCCAGCAGCCAGAGCAGAAATAAGCGGGCCGACGGATAACATGATCGGGAAATCCCACGGAGCAATAATCCCGACAACGCCTTTGGGTTGATAAACCACCTCCACACGAGAGGTTGAAAGTAATGGACCGGAATGACGAATTGAAGATGTCGACCAATGAGGCAAACATTCAATGCTGTGATCAATATTTCCGATACAAGGCAATATGTCAGCCATCAAAGTGTCTTGTCGGCTACGGTGACCATAGTCCTCACTCACGGCTACACACAAACGATCTGTGTAATCGATAAGCGCAGATTTAAGTGCGAGTAGCTGCTCAATTCTCTCCGATATCGCTGGCATCGGTTTCTGTGCAAAAGCTCCCTGCATGCTGTTCAACTTCATAGTCATTTGTGTTGGCGTCAATTCGTGTTTCATACATCACCTCGTGGTTAAGATGAACACACAATAATACACAACAGACCGGTCGGTCTAGAGTTTTATTGTCAGAGAATCGTCAATGGAGTTTTGATGACAATCCAATAAGGCGGCTACAAACGGGGCAAAAAGTCAGGGGAATTTAAAATAAGAAGGCGTAACTAACACGCAAGGCAAATAGAGATTTTAAATGGCAGGATCAAAAATGGCCGCTTAATGCGACCATTTAATAATTACTTAAGTTATTGTTCTAAAAAACAATTTAAAATTAACGTTAACTCTTGGCTACGTTTGCAATGCCTTCAAGCTGAAGTACTGGAGCGGCGTCGATGTCTTCTGCGTTCATCATTGATGATACTCGCTGCATTGAAGAAAGCAGTAAGCTTTGCTCCCACGGCTCTAGGTTTTGGAATTTTTTAACGAAGTTATCTTGCAGCGGTGGCGGCGCATTGTTTAGCAACTCTTGACCTTTTTCAGTCAGGTTTGCGTGTACTTTGCGTCGGTCTGACGAGCTGCGAACACGTTGTACATAGCCATTCAGTTCCAAGCGATCGATGATCGTGGTTGTGGTGGCTTGGCTTACATTGGTGTGATTAGACAATTCTTTGATCGTCACATTACCCATTTCTTGGATTGCTCTCATTAAGATTAATTGAGGGCCAGTCAAACCATACTCTTTACTCAGCTTTTTCGAGTGTAAATCGATAGCGCGAATAATTTGGCGAATAGCGACCAGGATTTCGTCATGTTTGTCCAAGATGCAGACCTTTGTACTAATATACTGTGAATGGTTTTACAGCGTCGAAGCGATGATATGTCCTGATTATTTACGTCAGGTGAGCTCGAATTACACTGTAAATTGATAAATTACTTCATTGATTTTTCCGCATTGTACTGATGTTCATACTATTCTCAATCTTTTCTATACCACTAAACTTGCGTGGTACGGCACTTTTACTTAATGAAGGGGAAATGCAAGCTTCAATGAAGGTAAAAATAGTGAGTCCGAGAATACAAGTTCAAACAATAATATATTTTAATAATCATAGAGGTAGAGAGACTTAACCCTCTCCACCTAATAAAAAACCAGCCCTAATCGCCAAACTGCAAAACGAAATTTTACGCGGCTGTATTCATCTGAAAATTACCCGTTAGTGCGTTGTAAAACTCGCTGTTATCCAGAATACCGACCAGTTGATTGTCTTCCACCAGCAAAATCGGGTGGTTACTGATCTGCTTGAGCTTAATCGCATCACGCATGCCAATTTCCGGACTTGCCACGACCACACTCGACGCGCTGATCGCGGTTAGGTCGTCAGACTCGCTCCACTCGACAAGCGCCAAAGCAGATTCACCTTTCACAGATAAAGCACCTTCATTCTGTTCAATCCAGAGATCTTTAGAATCGCAGATCTTCCAGCTTTCATTCTCTTGCGTCAGTGAATCAAGAGGCTGCATCAAAGAACGACCTTTAAGCACATTCAATGGATTGGTGTGTGCAACGAAGTCTTTTACGTATTCTGTTTTTGGCGTCAATACGATCTCTTCAGGCTTACCGTGTTGAATCAGCTTTCCTGACTCCATGATCGCGATGTTGTTACCAATCTTCAGTGCTTCATCTAGGTCGTGACTCACGAACAGAATCGTCTTGTTGAGTTTGTTTTGCAGCGTGATCAGTTCATCTTGCAGCTGAGCACGAATCAGTGGATCAAGCGCCGAAAACGGTTCATCCATCAACAGAATGTCGGTGTCCATTGCAAACGCACGCGCCAAACCAACACGTTGCTGCATACCGCCAGAAAGCTCATGCGGATACTTGGTTTCCCACTCTGCCAAACCCACCATTTCAAGTTGTTCACGCGCTTTAGCACGACGAACATCTTTGGCTACGCCTTGCATTTCTAGACCAAACGCCACGTTATCTAACACGTTTAACCAAGGCATTAGGGCAAATTTTTGGAACACCATAGAAACGCGGTGAGTACGAAGATGACGCAAGGTCGCTTCGTCGCACTGTTCACCTAAATCAACCTGCTTGTCTCCATCTTTGATCGCCAATGAGCCACGGCTGATCTCATTCAGGCCGTTAACTGCGCGAAGCAAAGATGATTTACCAGAACCAGACAACCCCATCAGCACACAAATCTCGCCTTCTTCAACGGTCAGCGACACATTATCTACGCCAACCACTTGGCCAGTCTCATCAATGATCTCTTGGCGAGTTTTACCTTGGTCGAGTAGCTCAAGCGCTTGTTTCGATTTATTACCAAACACAACATCGAGATTCTTAATGGTAATCGCGTCCATTGTCTTTTTTCCCTGAGAGTTAGACATGATTAAGCTTCCTTCTGGTTTGGTGTTTTGCACAAGCGGTCAAGGATGATTGCGACTAATACAATCGCTAATCCAGCTTCAAAACCTTGTGAGATGTTCACTGTGTTCAATGCACGAACAACAGGTTTACCAAGTCCGTCAGCACCGACAAGAGCGGCGATAACCACCATCGAAAGCGACAACATAATACATTGGGTTACACCCGCCATGATGCTTGGTAGAGCCGCCGGTAATTCGACCTTCATCAGCAATTTCATGCGGCCGGCACCAAACGCTTTACCCGCTTCAATCAACTCTTCAGGCACTTTAGTGACGCCTAAGTAGGTTAAACGAATCGGTGCAGCTATCGCGAAAATAATGGTAGAGATTAAGCCAGGAACAATACCCAAGCCGAATAGAACCAGAGTTGGAATCAGATAAACGAAAGTTGGGACTGTCTGCATCAAATCAAGAATTGGACGCAAAACTGTATAGAGCCAAGGACGGTGAGCAGCCATGATGCCAACCGGTACGCCAATTAATACGGAAATCGTTGTCGCCGCAAAGACGAGAACAAAGGTTTCCAGCATTTCTTGCCAATAGCCGAGGTTAAGAATAGTCAGCAGTGCTGCGACCACAAAGATCACCAGCGAAGGTTTACGGTGTAAGTACCATGCAATAGCAGCAGTCATCACGATTGGCAGAGCAGGCGGCATCCACTTAAATACATCGACTAAAAACATAATGACGGTTTCTAGAAAAATCGAAATAGCGTCAAAGAATCCTGCTGCATTGATTGTTAGCCAATCAACACCCGCTTCCATCCATTGTCCGACAGGGATTTTGTTTTCCGTAATAAAATTCACAATATTGCCTTTTATTATGGGTGGGCTACTTCAAACCAATCGATAAATTGGCAAGCCCACCTTTATTATTTATGTAGCTGTTGAGATAGGTAGAACTAAGCTTTAACTTGCTTTAAGTATTCAGTGACGGCTTGAGTCGCTGATTCACCTTTATGCGTTTTTACGTTGTCTAACCAAGCTTCAACTTGTTGAGGATTCTTGTTCAACCATTGTTGAGCTGCTTTTTCTGGCTTCACTTTTTGGTTAAGAATCTCTTCCATCAACTGGTTTTCCATCTCTAGAGTGAATTCTAGGTTTTGTAGAAGTTGACCGACGTTTGCACACTCAGACAGGTAGTTTGAACGAACGTTAGTGTAAACATTCGCGCCACCGTAGTTAGGGCCAAAGAAGTCGTCACCACCTGATAGGTATTCCATCTCAACATTGCTGTTCATTGGGTGCGGCGCCCAACCTAGATAAACGATCCACTGGCTACGACGAGCAGCGCGAGATACTTGCGACACCATGCCCGCTTCGCTTGATTCCACTAGGCTGAAATCTTTCAAGCCAAACGCGTCTGAATCAATCATTGATTGTATTAGGCGGTTACCGTCGTTACCCGGCTCGATGCCATAGATGCGGTCTTTAAATTTGTCGGCATGTTTTGCTAGGTCGGCGAAGCTTTTTACACCTGAGTCGTACACATATTTTGGTACAGCTAGTGTGTATTTTGCGCCTTCAAGGTTGGCACGAACGGTTTCAACCGTGCCCGCTTCACGGTACTTAGCAATATCGCCTTCCATAGTTGGCATCCAGTTGCCTAGGAATACGTCAATATCGCCGTTCGCCATTGAAGAGTATGTCACCGGTACTGAAAGTAGGTCGGTTTTGGTTTTGTAACCAAGGCCTTTTAATAGTTCAGAAGTAACGGCGGTTGTTGCGGTAATGTCAGTCCAGCCTACATCAGCGAAGCGGACGTTTTCACATTGCTGTGGTTCAATAGAAGCGTTAGCACCAAATGCAAATGAACTGATGGCTAATGTTGCTAATACCTTTTTTGTAGCGGTTTGTTTATGTTGAGTCGTCATAATGATTCCTTTTTATCTTTCCTTTTTCTGCCCTAACTCATACTAATCAGGGCAGTTTTGCTGACTTTTGACTAATTTTGGTTGTTACTTTTTATTATTTTTATCTCAATAACAGAGGCTTACGCTTCTCTTACTGGTTTATTGATTCTTTGCTTCTCTTGCCATTCAGGTGCAATCCACACTGGAACGTCCTGCTCTTTGAGCATTGGCTTACCCAAAATCAAATCGGAAGCACGCTCAGCCACCATAATGGTCGGGGCGTTCAAGTTTCCGTTCGGAATAACAGGGAAAACAGATGAGTCAACAACGCGCAGATTATCAATGCCGCGAACGCGACACTCTTCATCAAGCACTGCCATTGGATCATCATCAGCGCCCATTTTGCAGCCACATGAAGGGTGGTACGCACTTTCCACGTTCTGTTTAACCCATTCGTCGATTGCTTCATCGGAAGTCACACTTAGACCCGGCTGAATCTCTTCACCTCGGTAAGCATCCATTGCTGGTTGAGACAAAATCTCACGCGTTAGACGAATACAATCGCGCCAATCTTGGCGGTCTTGCTCAGTCGAGATGTAGTTGAAAATGATCTCTGGCTTGGCATGCGGATCAGCAGAAGTGATCGCAACCGTACCGCGACTTTCTGGCTTATTAGGCCCAACGTGTACTTGGAAACCGTGACCATCAAAGGCCGCTTGTCCGTCGTAACGCATCGCTGCTGGCAGGAAGTGATATTGAATGTTTGGCCACTTCAATCCTTTACGAGAGCGAATGAACGCACACGATTCAAAGTGGTTAGTAGCACCCAGACCTTTGCGAGTCAGAATCCATTCCGCGCCAATCATGCCTTTGCTCACCAAGCCAAGCTTGCTGTTGAGTGTGATCGGTTCGTTGCAGTGATATTGGAAGTACACTTCTAGGTGATCTTGAAGGTTTTCACCGACACCGCTTAGTTCGTGTTTAACTTCAACGCCAGCCTTTTCAAGCACCGCTTTCGGGCCGATACCAGAAAGCTGCAGCAGTTGAACAGAACCGATAGAACCCGCAGAAGAGATCACTTCTTTGTTCGCCACAGCCACTTGAGTATTGCCTGACTTTTCAAACTCGACCCCAACAGCTTTCAGCCTTGATTGACCTTTTGATGACTGGTCTTTTACGACGAGTGCTTCAAGTAAGAAACGACGCGCCACGATACCTTTCTTCAAGGTCAGGTTTGAACGCTTCAATGCTCGACGTAAATAAGCGTTAGAGGTTGAGGCTCTAACACCCTTGTCTACCGTCATATGCATAGTGCCGAAGCCTTCTTGCTGGTAGCCGTTGTAATCGTTGGTTTCTGGGTAACCAGCGTCTTTACCTGCATCGATGAATGCTTGGTAAAGCGGGTTAAGCTCCATATCGTTACCATTACAAGTGCCGACAGGGCCATTGTCACCACGGTATTCATCACCGCCTTTGTTCCATGATTCAGCGCGGCGGAAGTAAGGCAAGCATGCTTGATAGTTCCAACCCGCTGCACCCTCTTCTTCCCATTGGTCAAAATCACACGCGTGGCCACGAACATAAACCATGCCGTTGATCGATGAGCTGCCGCCTAACACTTTGCCACGTGGGCAGTGCAGTTCACGTCCATCAAGGCCCGGTTCTTTCTCTGTTTCAAATTGCCAAGCGTACTTTTCAGTATTCATTGGGTAAGAAAGCGCGGTTGGCATTTGGATAAAAATACTCTTATCCGTGCCACCAGCTTCCAGTAATAAAACGCTATGTTCACCGCTTTCCGTTAGCCTATCCGCTAACACACAGCCGGCCGAACCCGCGCCGACGATAATATAATCGTAGCGTTGTTCCATGTTTTGATTTCCCTGAGATGAGTCAGTAGGGCTAGCTCTGTTAAGCTAACCCATAAAATTGAGTGTTACGCGTTAGGCATAAGGGCTGGCGTAGTCGCCAAGTTCAATAAGAATGCTCTTAGTCTGCGTATAGTGAAGTAGGGTTTCTGGTCCATTTTCACGGCCAATACCTGAAAGCTTGTAACCACCAACAGGCATTTCTGCAGGAGAGTCCCCCCACGTATTAACCCAACAAATACCAGCCTGCATTTGATGGATCACGCGGTGAGCACGAGAAAGGTTTTGCGTGAACACGCCAGCCGCTAGGCCATATTTGGTGTCGTTAGCGCGGCGAATCACATCGTCTTCGTCCGTAAACCTCAACACTGACATCACAGGGCCGAAGATCTCTTGCTGAACGTGAGGCATGTTGTCTTCGCAATCCACAAACACGGTTGGGATAACAAAGTTGCCGTTTTCGAGGCCGTTATCTGTCACTTGATAGCCGCCCGTCAGCAGGGTTGCACCCGACTGTTTTGCTAGCTCAATTGCTTCAAGGACTTTTGAAAGGTGTTCTTTAGAAATCAACGCGCCGATCTGAGTCTCCATGTCCATTGGGTTACCAATGATCAGCTTCTCAGTGCGTGTTTTAAGTTGGTCGATGAATGCGTTGTAGATGTTTTCGTGTACATAAACACGGGTACCGTTAGTACACACTTCGCCTTGGGTGTAGAAGTTAGCCACCATCGAAGCTGAAACTGCATCATCCAATTTCGCATCATCAAACACGATCATTGGTGACTTGCCGCCAAGTTCCATGGTGACTGATTTCAGCGTCTTAGCGCTGTCTGCCATTACCGCTTTACCGGTACCGGTTTCGCCCGTGAACGACACTTTCGCGATGTCTGGGTGCGCCGTTAGCATCTGACCAACACGGTAATCGCCCTGAACCACGTTGAACACGCCATCAGGAAGACCAGCTTCGGTAAAGATCTCAGCAAGCTTGAGCGCTGTGAGCGGCGTTTCTTCTGAAGGCTTGAAAATCATCGCGTTACCCGCGGCCAATGCCGGAGCTGATTTCCACATCGCGATTTGAATGGGGTAGTTCCACGCACCAATGCCCGCACAGATGCCTAGCGGTTCGCGGCGAGTGTAGAAAAATTGAGATTCGCTCAGCGGTTGTTGGTCGCCTTGTAGTGTTGGTGCCAAGCCAGCAAAGTATTCAATAACATCAGCACCAGACGCCACATCCACTTCAATTGCTTCTTGCAGCGGCTTGCCCGTATCAACAACCTCAAGGTTTGCAAGGTCATTATTTCGAGCTCTAAGTATTTCCACTGCCTTCAAAAGAATGCGGCTGCGTTCCACAGCGGTCATTGCAGACCATACCGCAAATCCGCGCTTCGCAGATTCAATAGCACTGTCGACATCTGCTGAAGATGCTTGGCCTAAGGTCGCGATAGGCTCACCGTTGGCAGGGTTAATGCTATCAAAGGTTTCACCAGAGGTTGCTTTAACCGCTGCGCCATCGATGTATAACGAGTTCATTTCCATTTGAGATTCTGACTTAATTATTGTTATTAGACTCTACTGGTCTATATGTGAGTATTGGGTGGTCGTTCTAGGTCTAGCGCTACCACTGCGATCTATTTGCTGTAACACGAGTAGAACGTAAGTTGTTTATCTAGATAATCATTGATGATGGCACGCGCCTTTTGAGCATCGATACCATCTGGGTTTAATGTGCCTCTCAGCCACAAACCATCAATCAGAGACGCAATCCCGTGAGCAACGAGATCCGCTTGTTCATGATTCAAAATACCTTTCAACTCAAGACGTAAGTGTGAAATCAAACGTTTTTCATTCACACGCTGCAGTCTTTTCAGCTGCTCGTCATGCATTGAATATGACCAAAATGCCAACCACGCCTTCGCGACCTTATTTTCTGCTTGGTAACCTTCGAAGTTACCATCGATGATCGCGTTGATTCTCTGTTGGTGAGCATCAACAGGAAGTGCTTTTAGTGACGTGGTGATGGTATTAGAAAGTTGGCGAAGGATTTCACGCATGGTCTCTTCGAGCAGCCCATGCTTCCCGCCAAAATAGTGATTAATAATGCCAGTGGAGACTCCCGCTTCTTTGCTGATCAACGCAATACTCGCGGCATGCAAACCCACTCGATCAATCACCGTCATGGTGGCTTGAACAAGCTGTGGTTTACGTATATCAGGCATCCCAACCTTCGGCATTTCTCAGTCCTTTTATTTTATATTGAACGTTCAGTTAAATATAAAATGACAGAAATTTAGTTAGGGTTCAAATGATTATTTAAAACAAACTCGTAACAATACAGCATTCAAAACAACAAAAATCACTATGGAACAACAGCTTAAATATCATTCAGAGCACTAACGAAAACAATTAAAGATTTGAGGTGTGATAGTTATTGGTCAAATGTTTTTGCTTAGAAAGTTCAAGAATCAATCAGTGAGAGTCCTTGTAGAAACTTTTTGGGGAGGGAGTGGAAAGGAAGTATCAAGGAATTTTCATACTGAAATTTAAGACAAGGAAATCCACAATCAACACAGGTAACGAATCAAAAAATGAACAAAAAAGGTTGGTGACAACAACGTCATCACCAACCTTATCAAGTCGTTTCTTATGTTATTACGAGCCTAAGCTACTCAATGCGTGTGATGAAACCGTATTTATCTGACTCAGCCTTAGTCACCCAGTGTTCGCCAGAAGCCGGAGCAGAATCTAAAGTGAAGATATAGAAATCGATTCCTGTATCTCCCATTACCTTTTTAAAGTAGGTCGCTTGCTTGCGATGACTTTCGTTCGTGTATGGGAAATCTTTGGCTGTTTTATCATCCTCAGCCCAACTATGCACACCAACCTGTTTATTAAGCTCAATAGCTTTGGAGGTATCTGCTCGTTGCAAAACTCGTGGGTTACCCGCAGCGAAAAGATCCGTGCCGCCAGAGAACACCGAGCCCGTAGGCGTTACGATCGTCGTCATGTTGTTACTGTGGATCATGCGCCCGGTGTACATATTGATATCATCGTCAGCGCTGCCACCAATATGGTTGGTAAACTTCAACGTCATCTCACTGCCTTGATACAATTTCACGATATCAAAAAGCTGAGAATAGGTTGATGCGCCTAGAGTGGAAGTAATGCGATCAACAGCGCCAGTCTCGTTGAGCACATCACGGTAAAAAGCGTTGAAAGCAAACGAGGTGGTTATCGTTACCTTGTTCCCACTTTTAGTGTTACTCAGAATGGTAGACCCAAGGCTAGTCACGTATTGAACCAGTTCATTGTGATACTCAAGCTCGACGGGTTTATGAGTATTCGTCGTCGTGTTAATTAACGTGGTGTCATTGCCGATTGAACGTTGAGCAACACCACAAGCAAATGAATCAAAAAGCTTACCCTCACTGTAAATCGCACAATCGTCAGCCCTTGCATCAGGGAGGTACAGATCCACACTTTGACCTAAACTATCCGCAAGCCTAACTACTTTTTGCTTATCACTAATATCTTCCGCAAACAGAACGGTTTCATACTGCACACCGTTGTAATCAAGCTTTATGGATTCTTGGACCTCTTGTCGCTCTTTATACAACTCACCCAGTTTCGCTGATGAAAATACGTAATCCGCTTGAGGTTTTGCTTGCGCTTTGTTGGCAGCTTTACCTGAGTTAGAGCTTGAGTTACAACCCGCTAGCAGAATCAAAGGTAACGCCAGTAATGCATTTCTATAGTCGTTCATACAGTTATTCCCAAAATGTTTGATGGGAAAATTCTATTATTTAAAGATCAAAACATCTGTCGTGCGAATGTATGAGAATGTCGAGCCTATTTGAACGATGTTTTTTATTTTCCTATAAATGCCAATTCATCATTGAACTAACTTATAAAGTGTTTAATCATTCGCTTTAGGTATTTGGCGAAGCATCTGAACTTATATGCAATAGCGTATAATCGTAATGGTTCATCACGACGAAGACTCGCTCACCTAATCTCAATAAGTGAAACGCACGACAAGGCTGATAATGGAATGACAAAACCTAAAATGATCATCGTGGAAGACGATTTGAAACTTCAGAAAATGTTGCAGGACTACTTCGTCGCGCAAGATTTTGATGTCACGGTGTTGGACGATGGCAGTGATGCCGCACACACCATCCTCACGGAGCAACCTGACATCGTACTGCTGGATTTGATGCTTCCTGTAACTGATGGACTTACAATCTGCCGACAGACGCGTACGCACTATAAAGGTAAAATCTTGATGCTCACCGCTAGCGATGACGACTTTGATCACGTCGCTGGTTTAGAGACAGGGGCTGATGACTATGTCACCAAGCCAATCAAACCAAGAGTTCTGCTGGCCAGAGTTCGTTCGCTATTACGCCGCCAAGACACCAATACCGCTTCAGTCGATGACTCAGACACCCTTCAGTTCGATCAACTCGTTCTGAAAAACACTTATAAGAAGTGTGAACTTTATGGTGCGGTTTTATCACTCACTGACAGCGAGTTTGACCTACTTTGGTTATTGGCAAGCAACCCAGACACGCCGTTATCTCGTGACTACTTGACGCAAACATTGCGCGGGATTGAGTACGACGGAATAGACCGGACGATTGACAACAAGGTTGTACGTCTAAGGAAGATTTTGGGCGACGACCACACACCAGCAGAGAAAATTCAGACCATTCGCGGTAAAGGCTACTTATTTGTTTCGACCGCCTGGCGTTAACCTCGCTCAATACGAGCGTAATAGAGAGAGCGATTATGCGACGTATCTTTTTGGAGTCCCTATTAGGGCTGTTAGTTTGCTTCATGGCCGGCCTTGTCGCCTACGAGATTAGCGTCTATCAGCTCAATACCGACTACGAATATGTACTGGAAGATTACGAAGCGACTGCCCACCAGCAATTGATCGAAAATATCGCTAAAAATCAGGGTCTTGAAGCTGCTCATCAAGCGATAAACCAATTTGTAGAAACCACACGAAATAAACTGGTTACGTTCAGCCCAGACGATGAAATACCAGGCCCCGTTTCAGAGTTCTTCAGTACCAATCCGAATACCTTTATCTTTCACGATGATGAGCGTGACCTATGGTTTCGCTTAGCAAGCAGCGACAATACCTATCACTACCTCCCCAACAGTGAAGCGTTCGTTAGGCAAAAAATAGAGTTGGAGGATGACCTCATTTGGTTGTTCTTTTTAGCGAGCTTTATCTTATATGGGTTATGTCATCTATTTATTATCTTCCGCCGAGTTAAAAAGCTTGAGGCTGCCACTCTGCGTTTTGCGGAGGGCGATCTCTCGACACGAGCCGAGACTTCAAGTGGTATTGCGATTGGTTCACTGAACAAATCCTTCAACCTAATGGCCGACCGAATTCATCGCTTGGTAGAAAGTAATCGCTCACTCACTAATGCTGTCGCTCATGAACTGCGCACGCCAATATTCCGTATTCAGTGGCAAGCTGAAATGTTGAAAGACACCCAGCTAAACGCAGAGCAAGAAAGCACGATTGAGAGTATTGTCGAAGACACGGAAGAGATGGAAAAGATGGTCGATGAACTATTGTATTACGCCAAACTCGATAGCACTGACCTAGAAAACTTAAAAAAGCCATTAGAGATTCGAGACTTTCTCGACCACGCAATGGCGCGTTGGAACAAAGACAGTCAGCTCAACATCGACCTTTCACTACCAGCGCAACCTAGCTCAATACTTGCGGATGAAACACTACTCAACCGAGCACTAGATAACCTCGTGCGTAACGCAATGAAGTTCGCACGCTCGCAAGTGTCGATAGAAGCAAGCGTGCACCAAGAACAACTGAAAATTGCGGTACATGACGATGGTGATGGCGTTGCAGAGGAGCACCGAGCACATCTGTTCGATCCCTTTTATGTTGGCGACAAAGCACGTAATAAAGCTAAGAGCGGCCATGGGTTAGGGTTATCTATCGTCGAGAAGATCTGTGCTCAACATAACGCAACTGTGGAAGTGGGTCAGAGCCAAGCCTTAAAAGGTGCAGTATTCACCATAACCATTCAGCTATGTAATGATTCAGCTGACAAACCCATACAGTAACGACAAAACACCTCTGGAATAATGTTCAACATCGGTCGGGAGATGCAGTCTCCCATGAACTTATTAAATCTAGATAATCATGCCACTGCCTTTGTGCCTTGCCATCTAGGTTCCAATCATTCTTAAGGTATTTTTATGAAAAAGTTATTAGTTGTTTTAGGCATTGTTTCTCTAGCAGGTTGTTCAGGTATTAACCACAATGAAGAAGTTTACACAGCGCACGCAGAGAGCTTCAACATTGTAGGCTTCCAAGTTCCGGGCAACACTCAAGATCGTGCAATGGAATGGGTTCCTGAAGGCGCAACCGTCGATACCGTTACATCAACAAATTCTGATACGACCTCTGTTTTGGGTGTTATCAACCGTATTATTGGTATTGAATATGTTCAAGTTGGCGGTAAAAAGCAGTAATTCGCTTTAGTCGCAGACCATAGCTAAGTGTATTAGTTACGTACCTTTAATCAGTAGCCTGCACAAACTAAGTTAATCTAAGCCAGTGACCCGTCGCTGGCTTTTTTCATCCAGCCGTTTTTGTGCTCTGTGCCAAATAAAGCCCCATTTGGCTAACTCTCTTGTAACTAACAATTCAGAAAATAAGCCCCAAAATCGTCAATTTATTATCAAAATTGCCTTTAAACTCGCTTAATCGTCTTTCGCTCAAAATGACACTTCCAAATCGTTGATCCTTCTATCAACCCAGAGCCCGCTAATTGAGGCACAGATCTATTTACCTAGAAATCTTAATTTCCAATAAAAAACAACACCTAATAAAATTGTCATGATTTTATAAATAAAACCTATGAGTGCGTTCAAAAATAAACAGAAATGATAACTATCTGTAAATACGAGAAATATAAGTTTCATGAATAAAAGAGATCATTGCCATGCTACTAATTAATCAGATCGAATGATGTAAATTCGTTGTGATAATTTTGTTACTTTTTCATGGATTTTACATGGAAAGAGAAAATAACAATGAAAATGAAAAAGCGTTTAGTTGCCGTTGCTATAGCGAGTGCTATGTCTTTATCAGTACATGCAAGTGAATCCGTTAACATCGATCAACCGATCAACTTTACTAGCTTTTCTGGGTTGAACTCTCAGTTAGGTGTCAGTAACGCCTCTAGCTTTAAGATGGTGAAAGAAGTAAACCTGAAAAAGCGTGGTATCTACAAAGTTAAGATCCAACAGAACATCTGGGGAACACCGGTATGGGGACATTACCTAAATGCCACCCAAAGTGTCCAAGGTGGCGCACTTAAGTCCGTTCAAGGTCGCTACCTTAAAACAACGACCTTAGAGCGATCTTTTGTTAAGCCATCAATCAACAGCGCTCAAGCGGTTGAACTCGCAAGTAAAGATCTAAAGACTCAAGGCTTAACCAGCAAATCTCTAGACAACGTTCAACATCAGCTATTTATCTATCAAGGCTCTGTGAAGCAAGGCATCGGACAGCAAAGCGTAGATAAAACACGACTAGTGTACGTTGTCTCTTACCTAGTAGAAGGCAGTGAACAGCCGACTCGACCGTTCACCATGCTAGACGGGCACACAGGCAAGGTCATCGACCGCTGGGAAGGTATTGCCCATGCTCAGATCGGTACTGGCCCTGGCGGCAACGAAAAAACCGGCATGTACGAATACGGCACCGACTACCACTACCTTGATGTTCAAGAAGTGGGCACAGAGTGTGTAATGGAGTCTGAAAATGTCGTTACCGTTGACCTTAATGGCGCGACCGACGGCGACACCACTTACAGCTATGAATGTCCTCGTAACGAATATAAAGCCGTGAACGGCGCATTCTCACCACTCAACGATGCCCATTACTTTGGCAACATCGTGTTCGATATGTATAAAAACTGGTTCGACACAGCGCCACTCTCCTTCAAGCTCATGATGCGTGTTCACTACGGTGAAAACTACGAGAATGCATTTTGGGACGGCAGAGCCATGACCTTTGGTGATGGGGAGAGCTTCTTTTACCCGCTTGTTAGCCTAGATGTATCAGCCCATAAAGTGAGCCACGGTTTCACTGAGCAAAACTCAGGTTTGGTTTACGCAAACCAATCCGGTGGTATGAACGAAGCCTTCTCTGATATGGCAGGTGAAGCGGCAGAATACTACATGAAAGGCACCAACGACTGGATGGTCGGCCGTAATATCTTTAAAGGCGACGGAGCTCTACGCTACATGGACGATCCATCACGAGATGGTTCTTCAATCAATAATGCATCCGAGTACTACGATGGCTTGAATGTGCACTACAGTTCGGGCGTGTTCAACAAGGCCTTCTACCACCTTGCAACCACGCAAGGCTGGGATACTAAAAAAGCGTTCGAGCTTTTCGTGCTATCCAACCAAATCTACTGGTCAGAAAACAGTGACTTCTGGCAGGGTGCTTGTGGCGTGAAAAACTCGGCAACAGACCTTGGCTACAATGCCGATGACGTTGTTTCTGCGTTCGGTCTTGTGGGTGTTACCCCATGTGCAGAGCCACCACTGCCACCAGAACCGGAATATCAACGCCTTGAAAATGGTGTTGAAGCCGCAGTTGCTGGTGAAACAGGTTCGAAAACTTACTTTGATATCGAAGTACCATCAGGCCAAGAGAAACTGACGATTGATCTTGCTGTGTCTACGGGTGACCCAGATATTTATGTCGGCCTAGATTATGCGCCAAGCTCTCAGGAGAATATCTGTAAGAGCGAAACCGTGACCGATGAAGTGTGTGTGATTGAAAACCCAACCGCAGGTCGTTACACGGTTAACGTTCTAGGTTACTCAGATTACGCAGGTGCAAATCTGAAAGCGTCGTACGAATCAGGCAGCGCTAACGTGCCGCCCGTCTCTTCTTTCGAACACACGATTGTCGGTAAAGAAGTCGAGCTACGCAGCACAAGTTCAGACAGCGATGGTCAAATCGTTTCTTACCAATGGAACCTTGGCGATGGCAACACACAAACCGGTGAAGTGGCTCGTTATACCTACGCTGAAGCTGGCGACTACGTGGTGACTCTAACCGTGACTGACGATGCAGGCGTTGCAACATCAACAAGCAAGTCGATTACGATTGAAGGTGACTCAGCGGAAGGCTTCCCACTAAAACTGAAGTTTGGTAACAAAAACCCGAATGGCAAAGCTCGCGTTAAGCTGGCATGGGATTACGACACCAACGACTACTTCGTGATTAAGCGTAATGGCAAGAATGTTGGTGCTACAGACTTTAACTCATACGTCGACAAGTTCCGTCACAACGGCACAGTAGATGTGGAGTACCAAGTGTGTACCTCAAGCGATATCTGTTCAGAAACCAAGCACTACCGTTTCATTAAAACACAATAATCGATAGTAAATTCAGGGCTCCGAAAGGAGCCCTTTTCGCGGTTATCTGCTTAAAAAATGAAACATCTACACAAAAACATCCACGTATTACACAAAAATCACACCAATCAACACAACAATACTCACCATAAAAAGGACGACAAATGGCTATTCAAAAAAGCATGCTAGCTTTGGCTGTGCTCGGAGGCTCTTTAGCCTTAACCACCAGCACTTCGGCTTACGCATCCCTAGGTATCACACCACCAGCGAACGAAGAAGTCTGGATCACCACCGATGCTGACGCACAGCATATAATGACTCAACATGGCGCAACGGTTTATCCAAGCGTGACGGGGAACAAGCATTCCATCGTCGCGAAAATCAACCAGAAAGAGCTGGCGAAACTATCCAGCCACATGCATGAAGAAACTCACCGTTGTGGTGGCTACATGGTGCACGAAGACAAAGCAAGCGCACTCAAAGCCGCAGCGATGCCACTGACAATGAACACCTTCGAAAAACCGGTGATCAGCCATCAAGATACGGTGAACGACCTACTCGCTCAGGTCGAGCCGAACAACATGGTCACGACCATCGAAAATCTAACCAACTTCACCAACCGTTTTTATACTACTTCTACTGGTGTCGCTGCTTCAGATTGGCTTTTAGAACGTTGGGAGACGGAAATTAAAGATGTGCCTTATGCGTCTGCACGCCAGATCACGCATGCCGAATATCCGCAAAAATCCGTTGAAGTGACACTGCTTGGCGCTAAATATCCTGAAGAGATCGTCGTTGTTGGTGGGCACCTTGATTCGACCGTTGGATCTTGGACAAGCGAAGGCACCATCTCACCCGGAGCCGATGATGATGCGTCTGGTATTGCGACCGTAACTGAGTCGCTTCGCCTGATGATCGCCAGTGGCATTCAGCCAGACAAGACCATTAAGTTCTATGGTTATGCTGCTGAAGAAGTAGGGCTACGTGGCTCACAAGATGTCGCCAACGCTTTAAGAGATGAGCAAGCCAACGTTTTGTCCGTATTGCAATTAGACATGACCAACTACAACGGTTCTGCGCACGATATCACCTTCATCACGGACTACACCGACAGCAACCTCACCGCCTACTTAAGCGAGCTAATCGACACTTACGCGAGCGACATCAGTTACGGTTTTGATGATTGTGGCTATGCCTGTTCTGACCACGCATCTTGGCACAATGTTGGCTACCCAGCTGCCATGCCATTCGAAAGCATGTTCAATGATTACAACCCAAGTATTCACACTGAGCACGACACGCTTGAGAACTCCGATCCTACGGCGACACACGCGACCAAGTTCGCCAAACTAGCCATTGCTTACCTTGTCGAAACCAGCCTTGATTCACCCGTTGCAGGCCCTAAAGAGCTGCAAAATGGCGTGCCTGTTAAAGGACTTACTGCAGGATATGGTGAAGAGCAGTTCTTCACATTTACGACTCAAAGTGCAGGTCAGTTAACGGTAACATTAACCGGCCCTCGAAGTGGCGATGCCGACTTATATGTGAAACACAACGGCACCGTATCGAAAGCGAACTACGACTGCCGTCCATACCAGAACAGCAGCAACGAACAGTGTGTATTAGACATGCCTGCGGGGGAATTCAACATCATGGTGCGCGGCTACCGTAACTTTAACGATGTCACCATCGTCGCTAACTTTGTGCCGGATTGGCTGTAAGGTTGGTTATTTACTAACAATTAATCCGAGCAAACACGGCAAAAACTAAAAATCCGCAAGCCCACGATCATAAATAGATTGGAGCTTGCGGATTTTTTATTGTCTTCGGAGAGCATCTCAACTTAATAACCTTTAGTTATCATCAAGCCGTCTTTTTCATTACCTTGCCACAGATGTACTCACCAATCGGCATTGCAGAGGTCGCAGCCGGTGATGGCGCGTTACATACATGTAAGCTTCTTGGGCTTTCGGCAAACAGGAAATCATGGACCAAGGTGCCATCCTTCAGTACCGCTTGAGCACGAATCCCAGCAGGATAAGGCTTAAAATCATCAACCGTAATACTCGGGCAGTATTTGTTCACTAGCTTTAGATATCCCGGTTTCCACCACGAGTTCTTAAACTCGACCAAACCCGTTTTCAAGTGATTCGCAGTCACTTTCCAAAAACCCACAAAGCTCAGCATCTGCCAAGTGTCCTTGAAGCTAAAGTTAAGCTTGCCATAACCTTCTCGCTTCCAGCCTTGAACTGCATTTGGCCCTACTGTTACGGAGCCATCAATCATGCGTGTTAAATGCACGCCCAAGAAAGGCAGTTCTGGGTCAGGGATCGGATAGATAAGATGATTCACCACTTGGTTGTGCTTAGCGTCTAACTGATAATACTCACCGCGATAAGGCACGATTTGGAAGTCGGTTTCGATGTCTAACATCTTGGTCATTCTATCGGCCATCAAGCCAGAACACGTGATCAAGAATCGACTGTTCAGTTGAAGAGTCTGACCATCTACTTTGCACGTTAACTGCACTTCATCTTCTTGCTCATCGGCCATGATCACTTCCGTACCAAGGCTAAGCTTACCACCCGCCTCAACAAACTCTTGAGCCATCACTTCGGTGACTTTTTTGTAGTCGACGATACTGGTGGTTTTGACATAAATCGCACCCAAACCCGTGATATTTGGCTCGGCAAGTTTGAGCTGAGCTTGATCCAACAAATCAACATCAATATCGTTATCGTGGCAACGCTGATAGAGCGCATTCATTCGCTCCACTTCTTGCTCATTGGTCGCGACCAACAACTTACCGCAGTTTTCGACGGGGATATCGTGTTGGCTACAAAAGGCGATGGTGCGCTCTACGCCGCGTTTACAAAAATCCGCCTTTAAACTGCCCGGAGCGTAGTAAACACCAGCATGAATCACCCCGCTATTATGGCCAGTTTGGTGCTGCGCGAAACCACGTTCCTTCTCGACTAAAAGGATACTTTTATCAGGGTGAGCTTGCTGTAATTGCCAAGCCGTCGACACGCCAACAATGCCGCCACCAACGATAATATAGTCGTATATTGAGTTCATAATATTCCTACATTCAATCCTTTTAATTATAGGGAAGACGCGACAGTGTTAGACCCGGTTTGAGGTAACTTTTTTTCCTCACTTTCTGATTCCATTTTCACTTGATTAGCATCGTATTTACGACCGCTGTAGATAAAGATGCCAACAAAAATGGCAACACATACCAAACGGATCACGACTGAAACATCAGGCCATACTAGAGCTATACCTACCGCAACCAACACTACTCTAGTAATAATATTAACTTCGCTCTCTAGATAACCTTCAATCGCCGCGATAAACGCGTAAGTACCAATAACAGCAAAGCCACCCGTGACTAACACGGAGATCACATCCCAACTTACCAAGTTAGTGTAGGCAATCAACAATGGTACTAAATACAAGCCTTTGGCTATCTTCCATGCCATTAATCCCGTTCTCATCGGGGGTGTTTTAGCAATGGTTGCAGCCGCAAATGCAGTTAAACAAACAGGCGGAGTCACGTTGCTGTCTTGCGATAGCCAGAAAATGATCAAGTGGGCAGAAAGCAGTGCAAGGCTGATCGCTTCTAAGCCAAGGCTCTGTTCAAGCAGAGTTTCCACAAAATCAGCAGGGACTAACGCAATCATCTCTTTGGCTGTTTCAAGTGCCATTGGCGCGTTCAGCAAATCAAGCTTATCTGGCGCAGCCAACATGAAGATAGCTTTCGCCTGTTCCGGTAACTGTCCCGAAACCAACAGGTCGAGCAACTGACTTTCAGCAATCAGTTTATACAAAGCTGGTGCAGACAGAGTACCCAACACGATATAAGCCGCGGTTACTGGTAACCCCATGCCCAGAATCAAAGACGCCAGTGCAATTAAGGCGATCATCACCAACAAATCGCCGTTCGCCCAGCTGTTGATCATCAACGAGAAGGTGTTACCAATACCAGTCGTGCTGATCACGTTGATCACCAGACCAATGCCCACTAGCAACACAGCCGTGGTCGCCATGTTTTTTGCGCCTTGAGAAAGCGCTTCGATGATCGCCTTTGGACCCATTTTGTGATTTTTAGAGAACCATGAAGCCACCACGACAGACAGAATCGAGATGCCCGCAGCGTAAGTCGGCGTAAAGCCCTTCACCAACAGAGTCACTAACACCGCTAATGGGATCAGGTTGTGCCAACCCGACAGCAATACTTTCAATAGAGGCTCACAGCCAGAAGTCACCTTTTGCACACCACTGCGTTTTGCTTCGATGCGCACGAAGAATGCCACAGACAAAAAGTAGATAAGCGCAGGAACGAAGGAAACCGCAATAATATCGACATAAGGAATTTGCGTGTAAGAGGCCATGATGAACGCGCCCGCACCCATAACAGGTGGCATCAGCTGCCCGCCAGTAGATGCAGCCGCTTCAACACCTGCCGCGAAGCGCGAAGGGAAACCTGCCTTTTGCATCAAGGGAATACTGATCACGCCCGTCGATACTGTGTTTGCTACGCTCGACCCGGAGACTGAGCCCATCAAGCCGGAGCCGATAACGGCAATGAAACCAGGGCCACCAATCACTTTGCCCGCCGCGGCACGAGATACATCAATAATGTAGTCGCCGACACCAGATCGAACTAAAAATGCGCCAAATAAGATGAACATGAACACGAAGGTCCAACTGATTCTTGAGATCGAACCAAACATCCCTTCTGATGAATAAAAGCTTCGATAAAGTAACGTCTCAAGGCTTAAACCCGGAAAATGAAAAATACCGCTTGTCCATTGTCCCCAAAGCACTACATAACTTAAACACACTAAGATAAGCACTGGAATGAACCAGCCCATAGTGCGTCTAATCAGCTCAATGACGATGGCAATCGCCAAGATAGAGAAAAACCAATCACTGGCGATAAATTTTACGCCTCGGTCATACAACGCATCTTCTGCAAAGGGGATGTAGATAAGACAAGCCAGAGCCGCCAAGGCAATTCCGATATCGACCGCCAGCGCTATCTTGCTCTTTTTCAGTGAGATATGAGCGGGATACCAAAGCGCGCAAATGATTGCGAAACCAGCGAAATGCGTCGCCGAAATCCAAAGCTCTGGCAAGGTAGATAAGGTATTAAACCAAATATGTAGGAGGGAGAGTATCACTCCCATTGTCGTTATTGCTTTGCCTACCCAAGGGAAATCTGTTCGGGTAGGCAATTCGAATTTTTTCAGTTCCTGCTGCAGCGAATCGCTCATAGAAAACTCCTGCTCTCCACAGCCAAACGCGCAGAGAAAATCCATAAAGTAGGGTGGTGCGTTTTCACTTCAAATAATCGAACGAATCGGAGACGGTCAAATCAAACAAAGCAACCGAAACATATGAAAACGCACCAAGCAATTAATTAACGCGAATATTCAGTTCACGCCAAATAGCGAGTTAAAGATAAATGGCTAATCGAAGACAAAGGGTTAGTCGACGATCAACTCAGAAGGGATTTCTATACCCACATCTTTATAGTAACGAGCAGCACCTGGGTGAAGCGGAACAGGAAGGCCTGCGATCCCTTTCTCAAGTGCCATTGCTTTGGTTGCTTTGTGGATACCTTGTAGGAAAGGTAGGTTTTCATAGATAGCTTTGGTCAGTTGATACACATCGTCTTCAGAAATGTCTTCACGAACCGCTAGGAAGTTAGGTTGGGCAATCGTAGTAATTGGTTTATCGACACCTGGATAAGTGTTTGCTGGGATCTCATACTTGGTCCAAATATTGTAATCACCATTCGCTTGTTTGATTTGTGCATCGGTAAACGACAAGATTTGAATATCTTCACCCAGTGCTGCAAAGGCTTGCGTCACCGCACCAACAGGAACACCAGCAGGCGTGTTCATACCATCAATTGTGCCATTTTGTAATGCGCTCGCACTGCCACCATAACCCATAAAGGCGAGTTTAAATTGTTCTGGGTCCACGGATAAGCCTTGCATGATTTGACGACCTGAGTTTTCAGTCCCAGAGTTCTTCTTACCGATAGAGAATTTCTTACCGTTTAGGTTCTCTAGATCGCTTACCGTACCTGTTTTTGCTAGATCTGAACGCACAATAAAGTGTTCTACGTTTTGCCATAACATGGAAACTGAACGCAGTTGAGTTTGTCTGCCAGATTTCTCATATGGCCCTAAACCCTGCCAAGCCCAAGCACCATACAAACCTTGTAGAATAGCGAACTGAGCTTCGTTCTCGTTCAACAACTTTACGTTCTCACCCGAGCCCGCAGAGCTGATAGCCGCTAAAGAAAAATGCTGCTTAGGCGCAAGCTTAACTTTACTCAATGTCGCTAAGGCCACACCCACTGGATAATAGGTACCACCCGTTGAAGCCGTCGCTAAAATATAGCTGCGATCTTCTTCAGCTGACGCATTACTGATAAGGCCAAGAGAAGCCATTGCTAGCGCTAAAGTTTTAACCAGCTTGTTGTATTTCATTGTTACTCTCCATGTAGGGTTATTCACGTTATATTTTTGTTAACAACAATAGATAGCAAGCGTAATGCCAGTTTTTAACTATTTGTTTTAATTTACTTTTATTTTAAAACCTATTCAAAATAAGCCGTTTTTTGCTTATTCCCCTGTTATTAAGTAAGCCATTTTTGGCTTATCGGCTACCGGAATTAACACCTGTAGATCGGGAAGCAAGTCACACTATGTTGCAGTTGTGTGATCAATGTATGTAAATTGATAAATATGCAATGAGCCATTTATTGCTCATTAAAAATCAACAAGCACTGCGATGAAGCCGCTCTCTAAGGGTCAACATAGTCACTTCGATTTAACCCATAACGCACCATCTTTTGGTTCAATGTTCGACGAGGTAAATCCAAATCTTGCATCACGTCATTGATACGCCCTTTATAACGAACTAAGGCATCATGAATCACTTTCCTTTCAAAGCTCTGTACTTGAACCGCCAAAGGGATGCCCGCCGTTGTGGACTCTGTGACAGAATTGGGACGACACGCCAAAATATCCCCAACGGTCAAGCTTTCATCCAATGCAAAACGAATCGCAACATTACGCAGTTCACGCACATTGCCCGGCCACGCATACGAGAGCAGTGCATAGCGATCAGCCTCACTGGCTATACGTGTTTCGGAATTGGCTTCTTGGGTGAAGTGTTCAAACAAAAGTAAGGCATCTTCTTCACGCTCACTGAGTGGAGGCAAATGCAGCTGGGCAACATTCAAACGATAGAATAGATCTTGGCGAAAGTCGGGGTGATTCAGTAGATCGCTTTTCGAGGCAGAGACCACTCGTAGATCAACATGTTGTTGCTGATTCCCCCCCACGCGTTCGACGACATTATCTTGCAAGGTACGCAGCACTTTTACCTGCATCGACAGCGGCATACTCTCTATTTCATCAAGGAACACTGTGCCTTTGTCGGCAAATTCCAGCTTACCAATGCGTCGTTTGGCCGCACCAGTAAACGCTCCGGCTTCGTGTCCAAACAGCTCGCTTTCAAAGAGATTTTCTGGGATTGCGCCACAGTTGAGCGGAACAAACGGATGGGTTTTACGTTGGCTGAATTCATGTAAGCAAGAGGCGACCAGCTCTTTACCACAACCCGTTTCACCATAGATGATCACGTTGGTGTCTATGGAAGCGACTTTCTGGATTTGCTCGCGCAGTTCACACATCACTTTACTGCGACCGATCAGCACCTGTTCAATGCCCTTAAGGTTATCCAGATAGTTCTGACGACTGTTTCTGTCTTGGCCACTTTGATGTTTATCTACCGCTTCCGATACCGTTTGAGACAGACGCTCTGGGTCGAATGGCTTCTCAATGAAGTCATAGGCACCTTGCTGTAAGGCTTTCACCGCCATATCGACATCACCATGCCCAGTAATCAAAATAACAGGCACATCTGGCACAAGACCTTTGAAACGCCCTAGCAGATCAACACCATCAATATCAGGTAAACGAACATCGGTGATAATGGTTTGAAAATCACCCTGCTCTACGGCGTTTAACGCATCTTGTCCTACTTCAAATGCGGTGACATCGAAGCCCGCCAGCTGCAACCATTGGCTGGTTGCTTGACGCACAATCGCGTCATCTTCAATTAAAGCAATACGCTGCATAGTTTGGTTCCGCCACTCTACATCTGATTAATATCGTCCACGGTATGTAAAAAAACCTCAGACGAAAAGGAGCTAGCTCCCACTTTGAATAACACTCCTTTAACAGTTTAATAATGTTTGTTAGCTTCGATTTGTCTCACACTCCACCTTCCAAGCAATAAAACAGTGAAGCTTCGTATCTCATTAACTTGAATAGGTAAATCACTAATTTTAAAAGGATTTAATCAAGCATGGTTAACAACAATCGATATTGGTTATTCCTATGTGCCTGTTTATTGATTGGATTGGTGCAGGTTACCACCAAGAATGGCATCAGCCAGTGGAAACTCGAGCAAGCCCAACGCTACGCCGAACAACGCTTCCTTGGTTACATTGCAGAAGCGAGGCGAACCCTTAAGCGTTTCTATTATCTGCCCTACCTGGTAACCAATGATGAAACCACGGTTCGTTTTATCGATGGTGAAGACCGCCTTGAAAAACGCATCAAGAAACAGCTGATTCAATTGGATAAAGCCGCCAATACCAAGGGCTGGTATCTGCTTTCTGGCGAAGGGGACTTGTTGGTATCGAGTGTTGAAAGAAGCAAACTGAGCAATAAGAACGCCAGTACAATTGTTTCGAAGATCCACCAACAAGGTGGTGCGATTTCAGTGGTGACAAAAAACAAAGGCGTGACACCCGATTACTTCATAGCGGCACCCGTATATCGAGCCTCTGATGTGGTTGGCATTGTCGCGGTGCAAATCGATTTGTCATTGTTAACCGATCAATGGTTTGCCGATGGTGAGGCGATACTGTTTCAGAACCCTCGCGATCAGTTCTTTCTCTCCAGTGACAACAGGTTGAGTGCCGATTGGTTCAATGACACCTTCAATTCTCAGCCCACAGCGACAAAACGTGAGCTGTATGACCAAACCCATATTCGCGTGTGGCGATTGCAAGATAAAGATTACCTAATTCAGTCCATCAAGTTAGACGATCTGAATTGGCGTTTAACCTACCTAACGCCATTAACCAGCCTCAACCAGACCACGAACTGGATCAGCTGGAGTGTGGCGGTTGGCTGTCTTTTCATTCTGTTACTGTTGGTTATTCTTTACCAAAGACGCCAGAAAAAGCTCAGCAATCTGAGAATCCAAAAGCTTATCGAAGAGTCTGAGAAACGACTGTCTGGGATGATCAATAAAACCCATGTTGGGTTAATACTGATCGATAAACACGGACGCATTCACGATATCAACCTGATGGCGAAGAACTACTTTTCACTATCTGATTCAATGATCAATAACATCAAGGCGTGGCAGTTATTTGAGGCAGGTAATCCGAATTCAACCACCTTGCAACTGCTCAAAAACTTAGAGCAGCATCAAGAGCTGGCCGAGATAACTAGCGTCGAAACCATGGCAAGACGCAGCGATGGCAGCTACTTCCCTGTTTTATTCTCTATTAGCGCCTTTCCTTGGCATGCGACGACTTACTACCTGTGTACCGTAATCGATATCAGCAAACGTAAGAAAGCCGAAATTGCGGTGCAAAACGCCAATAAAACGCTACAACTGCGGGTCGAAGAGCGAACTCAAGATCTAAAAGATGCGCAGCAAGAACTTGTCGAATCTAGCAAACTGGCTGCACTAGGGCGGATGTCGAGTGCGATTACTCATGAACTCAATCAGCCGCTTACTGGCCTAAAAACGCTACTTTCAAGTAACCAGCTATTGATGGAAAGAGGCGAGACCAAGATGTTGAAAGCGAACATGGACTTAGTCATGAGCCTGATCGACAGAATGGCTAACATGACCAGCCAATTGAAGTCGTTCGCCTTCCAAAGACTTGAAAAGCCTTACCCAGTTTCACTGACAGACGCACTGCAAGAAACCCTGCGAATTCATCAAGCCGAACTGGAAAACGTCGATATTCGCGTGCGTGTCGCTTCCAATATTTCGATGGTAATGGGAGAAGAGGCGCGACTTCGTCAAGTGCTTGGTAACCTGCTTAGAAACGCTGTCGATGCCACGCAGAATCAGAAACCAGCAACCATTGTGATCAGCGCTCATACCGAGCAACAACGCGTGATCATCAAGGTTCAAGATAACGGTTGTGGTGTGTCTGAAGATCAACTCGAAACCATTTTCGAACCATTTCATACCAACAAAAAGATGGGCGAAGGCTTGGGGCTCGGGTTAGCTATTACAGCCAACAATGTACGGGATATGCAAGGCACCTTGATAGCAAAGAACAACCCAGACCAAGGCATGACATTCACATTAACGCTGAAGAATATAGATAGTGAGTAGTTACTAATAAGACTCAAAAATTACGATAATTGACTCGTATATATTTTAGCTTATTAAGAGAGTACATCTTGGTAGGTATTCGTGTCTGACGCATGAACCGGTTGAGCAAACAGTGACTAAAGTATCAACGAAACAATCAAGCAAGAACCTAGACATCAACCGCACTCTGTTCAAAGGGCAAGACGTTGAAACCGCAGCCAGCTGGCTACATAACACCAGACAAATCATTGCTGTCGGTATCGGTGGCGGTTCGACAATCGCCTCTCAAGAGCCGTAACACCGACTGTTTCGATTAATCTAACCAACCGAGGCTAAGATAAACTCGACTCGTACCTCAACAGATAGCTTAGGCACTTCCACCAGCTGATAACCAAACTGATTATAGGCTGTCACCATCTTTTCATAGGTGGCGATCGCTTCATCAAAATCTTGCTTGCGCTCTTGGTCATTGATGAAAATCGAATCCCATGGCGGGAAGATAAATACCTTGCTGTTGTATTCCAGTTCATTACAGTTATTCAGCAAAGACTCTGAAATAGGCAACGTTTCTAACAAGCTGTAACCGTATGAATCTACGATGCTTCTATCAAAGAAAACGAGTTGCTCACTTTCCTCAAACGCTTGGTAATTCGCTAACTCCTCTCGCACCATTTCGTCACGAAAAGTCACTTTATCTAACCACGGCAAGGCTCTACCTTGTTGCTCGACTTGTTGCTGAATCACTTTACGTCCAACTTCTGGTGCGCAGCGATAGCCCAGACTTTTCAAAGCATCGATGACTGAGGTTTTTCCAGATCCCGGCCCTCCGGTAAATACGATTAGATTGTTCAAATAAACCTCTTCAAAATGGAAAGTTAACGAATCGGACCTAAACGAAACCCAAGTTAACGAATCAAGGATAGAATGAGCTTAAATTCTGGTGCGCGGCAATCTTTCACTAGCTCGTATAAGCTCATTTCTAATCCCGTAATTTGGACACCAGCGTCCTGTAATCGGCTGATAGCCAACTTCTTATTCAATGCTGTCCGTGAACCAATACAGTCGCCAACTACCTGAACCCTGTACCCAAGCTCCAACAAACCCAATGCGGTTTGATAAACACAAATATGAGCCTCAATCCCACACCAACCAAGTCTCTACATCCTTGGTTTGAACCGCCTCAACAAACTTGGGCTCATCACACGCGTTAAACGTGAATTTAGGTATTGGTTTAGCATCACTCAAAAGGTCATTGAGTTCATCAACCGTCGCACCTAGCTTCTCTGGATTCTGCTCCAAACGAATAATTGGCAGACCCAAAACCTGTGCGCCCTTAATCAACTTTCCACAGTTAGAAATAAGTGTCTCACTCTCATCAACAAGGCGTGCAAGCTTACCTTGCACGTCCACAACCACCAAACATGTATTTTGTTTCATTAGCATGTGTATTCCTTGTTTTTGGCAGCCTAACTCACTAAGCAACCGGATGAGCATTTTATCTACTATGTAACGATTTAGCTTACAAAGCCATACAGTAATACGTATAAGACTACGGAATAATGCTCACCAACGGTCGAAAGGCCGACAACAAAAATAATTGATACTGCATGACATTAAAGAGTGAGTAAGAACAATGAACAAATTCGCGAAATCAGCATTAGCACTGGGTTTAATCGGCGCGGTTTCTCTTCCTGCATTAGCAGCAGGCACTGACGGTGGTGCGTACATCGGTGGCGGTCTTGGTGTGTACCAAGATTCTGATACAGACGGTCAAGGCAACCTAGACTCAGACGGCATGGGTTACAACCTATACGGCGGCTACCAGTTCAACCGTATCGTAGGTGCTGAGCTTGGCTACAACGACTACGCAGACTACAAAAAAGGTACAGAAAAAATGTCTCCAACGTCTGTTTCTGTATCAGCAAACCTAGGTTACACGTTCGACAACACGATTCGTCCGTTCGTATTGGCTGGTTTAAGCTCTGTTGACCTACACGCAAATAAGAGCGCTGGTTACGATGATGACAGCGGTACCGGTTTCCACTTTGGTGTTGGTGTTGAATACACGCCAATCGAACATCTAACACTACGCCTAATCTCACAAGCAGACGCAGTGAGTGTTGAGAACGACTACGGCTTTAAGAAAGAAGACAAAACACTTGCCTTCAACAGCATTAGCTTCGGTGGTTCTTACAACTTCTAATGTGATTGAACCACATAGAATAAGCTGAACATACTAATTCACTTTGCTGTTCCACCTTGTCATGAAGGTCACTCAGTAAAGTGAATTTTTTGTTTCTACACGCACTATCGCGTCATTTCACTTTAGCCGGTTTATCGCTCACCATTACTTACTGAGCTTTATGCGTTGATATTAGAGCTTTCTTGGTAGCGAGACTAAAATAAAGGGATAAGAGACGCAGGAAAACAAGACCTATGAATCTACCAAGCTTTAACATGTCGATAAACAAGCTGCCTTTTGTGTTGGCCGTGTATTATCTGCTTGTCGTCAATCTACCTCTCTCCCAAGAACTGTTTAGTATTGTTCAGGCATCGAAGTCTGAAAGCGTTGCGTTTCTTATCTCCATTCCTATCTTCTTCCTTGCTGCCTTTAATTTAATCTTCCAAGTCTTCAACTGGCCTATTTTCTCTAAGCCGTTTTTCATCTTATTGCTGATCACCTCAACCTTAGTCAGCTACAGCATGTTCAATTACGGCATATTCGTCGACTACGGCATGATAGAGAATGTGTTTGAGACCAATAGCGGTGAAGCAGCCAGCTATATCAGTGGTCACTCGATCTTATGGCTACTGGCTATGGGTGGTATTCCATCTCTCATCCTGTTGTTTACCAAACTTGAAAAAGAGTCTTGGAAGGATTTCTTTGTCTGGAAATCGATTGGCTTGCTCTCTTCCTTGATCGTCATTGCGATTATCGCCGGGCTTTTCTACAAAGATTACGTATCGATTGGTCGCAATAACTCGCACATCAAAAAGATGATCATTCCGACCGAGTATGTAGCATCAACAGTCAAATACATCAATAACACCTACATCAAACAGCCCATCCCCTATCAAGAATTGGGATTAGATGCTCAACTCAAGCCACAAGCAAAAGCGGCAACCAAACCGACCTTATTGGTGTTTGTGCTTGGCGAAACCGCTCGCGTGTATAACTACCAATATTATGGCTATGAGAGAGAAACCAACGCTCATACCAAGCCTTATAACCCGATATTTTTCTCTGATGTTCAGTCGTGCGGTACAGCCACCGCAGTTTCAGTACCCTGCATGTTCTCGAACATGAATCGCAGCAACTATGATCGCGACAAAGCCTACAACCAAGATAACGTGGTCGACATTATGAACCGCGCGGGCATTCACTCTATTTGGAGAGAACATGATGGTGGGGATAAGGCGGTCGCACATCGAATCAAAGAGATGACGCTCATCGCCAAAGACAGCGACCCATTGTGTAATAACGACGTATGCTACGACACAGCGATGCTAGAGAACTTCGAACAAGATACGCAAGATCTCAAGCAAGATAGCATCATTTTCTACCATATTTCTGGTTCTCATGGCCCGACTTACTTTGAACGCTATCCAGAAGAACATAAGAAATTCACCCCAGACTGCGCTCGTGCAGATATCGAAAACTGCACCAAAGAGCAAGTGGTTAACACCTACGACAACACCATCTTGTATACGGATTTCTTTCTCTCACAGGCTATGCAAAAACTAGAGAAACTCACCGATAAGTACAACGTGGCGCTGATGTACATTTCCGATCATGGTGAATCTTTAGGGGAAAACGGCGTCTACTTGCACGGTATGCCTTATTCATTGGCACCGAAAGAGCAAACCCATGTGCCTATGATCATGTGGATGTCTGATGGCTTCGCCGAGCAGAAAGGGATAAACCAAACCTGCTTAAGAAAGGCGGGGAAAGAGCAGAGCTTTTCTCACGATAACCTGTTCGACTCCTTGCTTGGCCTAATGGACGTGCAAACCAAAGAATACCGAGAGAACCAAGACATTTTTGCTTCTTGTCGCTAGTGCTTTTGCTTATGTAAACCATCGGAAAACTCGAGTTGCCTGAGCAAGCTCTCCGCAACCTCCCCTAAAAAGAAAAGACCTCGGTCTTTTCTTTTTTTCGTCGCTAACATGGAGCCAGAGTGCTAATTTATAACGACGAAACAATGAGCTACATTTAATAGAGACAATAATGGAAGAGTCCGTCGTACTCCAAAGACCAACATGTCTTATTAGACTTCATCTCACTCACATCGCTCATTGAACTTACCACGATTAAGCTCAGTTCAATACCGCGCCTGAATGGCGCCTAATATCAATGTTTACGTCATATCATTAAGGACAAATGAATGGACGCTTTCATAATTTCAAGCTGGCAATTTTCTGAGGGGGTGGCACATGAACACACCACCAGCCCAGCCTCATTCGAGCAATCAACTTGGTATCACTGCCAAAGAGATGCTGACGGTTTGAGAGAATGGCTCCACAGTAATACGGTTCCAAATGCCATCATCGATTCATTACTCACCGATGACACCCGCCCTCGGTTCGAACAATTTGGCCACGACTGTTTTTTGATGATTCTGCGAGGCATTAATCTAAACGAAGGTGCTAACCCTGACGACATGCTTAGCCTACGCATCTTATGGTACAAAGGCACTTTAATATCGACACGTAAAGTTCCTTCAAAAGCGGTCAGTAATCTGATATCTGATCTCAAACAAAACCAAGGCCCTACATCATTACCTGATGTGTTGTTGGGCATGATCCGTGGAATCAACCACAGTATTTCAACCTTCCTAGCACCCGTCGAACTATTAATTGACGAGTTAGAATCTACATCCAATATCGACATAAGATCCTTTAACGCTCTACATTCAAGGCTACTCAGACTGAGGCGTTATTTGAAGCCACAGAAATACGTTTTTGAAGATTTAATGAGTGACCTACCTGCGCCATTGAGTAAGCACAACAGTCATATAAAGAACAGCCTTGATACCATCCTGAGAATTAACGAGTCTGTTGAGTTTTACATCGAACAAATTAATGTATTTTTAGCGAGCCTAAGTCAGCAACAAGCTGAAAAAATGAATAGAAATACGTACCTATTTTCTATCATTGCAGGTATTTTCCTCCCTGCTGGGTTTTTCACCGGTTTACTGGGTGTCAATATCGCTGGGATACCCGGAACAGATAACCCGATAGCATTTCCACTATTTTGCGTTGGGCTGCTCGTGGTCATAGCGGCAGAGGTCGTTATTTTGAAAAAATTGAGGTTTATTTAATGGTTGAGTTTTTGCAATCCAATATGTGGCTTAGACAAGTAGTTTTAGGTTTACTTCTTATCACTGTGTATTGGGTGATCAAACGCTTAGGTAAGAACTGGATAGAAACATTAGCGGAAAATAAGCGTGTCGAATTGAAGCGAAAGCAGTTCGTGATTAAGTGTTTCAATATTGTTCTGTTTCTACTCTTCATCGCTGTGTTTACGATTGTTCTTAACTTGGGTTTTGGTGATATTTCTCTGTTCTTGTCTTCGATATTTGCGGTGCTGGGTGTCGCTTTATTCGCGCAATGGTCGATTCTAAGTAACCTCACAGCCAGCGTACTAATATTTTTCGTCTTCCCTTATCGCATTGGCGACAGAGTAAGAGTCGCGGAGAAAGACGAAGACATCAGCGGTGTGATCATCGATATCACCATGTTCCATGTTATTCTTCGACACAGTTCGGGCAACATTATCACCTACCCTAATAACCTGATCCTACAAAAAGGCGTGATAAAGGTATTAGTTGATCCTGAGTTAAAGAGTGAAACTGTCGATACAAAACTCATCAAAGCTGAAGACTCAGATAAGTAATGCGCCCTCTGTTGAACTTCCACATCAATAAGTTCAACAGAGGGTAAGATATCTTGCCCTCTTTCAATTAACATAAGCTCTCCTGTTAATACTTACACGCCTTTCAAAACTGTCGTTTTTATTCAATATCAATCTAGAGTACTCACCTACAATTGCTGCTATTGAAACGTGGCTTGGCTAATCAATTTATCTCATCGTCCGTTGACGCACCTGAGAACAAGATGACAACCACGCACTCTACCGAATCGAAACAACAGGAATTAACGCGATGTTAGACATCAAAAAAATCTCAGTACTTAGCGACTTAAGCGAACTTAAAACGGCTTACTTTGCTGAATCTACAGCTCCACTCGATGGCATGTGGCATTTTGGCTTTGTACCTATGTCTGACCATTACGGCTTTTACGAAGATGACAAACTTGTGGGGTATTGCGTATTGAACGGAGAAGGTTACTTACTTCAATTCTACCTAGCACCAACAGCCAACACCAATATAGAAGACTTGTTTACCTTAATCGTAGAAAACAACAGCTCTGTGATTGGTGAAGTGAAAGGCGCATTCGTAAGCACGGCAGAACCACAATACTTGTCACTATGCATGGATAACACCCATTCATTTAAGGTGAACTCCTTGATGTATTGCCAAGACCAAGAAGCTAACTCTAGTCGTAATTCAGGTCGTATTGAAGACATCGAGATGACTCTCGCGACGCAAGAACAACTCGATCAATTAGTCGAATTTGCTTCATCAACGATTGGTGCGCCAAAAGAGTGGTTAACCGGCTACTACGGCAATTTGATTGCCCGCCAAGAGTTATGGGGCTACTGGGAAAATGGCAGCGTTCTCGCAGCCGGTGAGTGCCGTAAGTTCGATGAGCATCAAACACAGTTTGCCGACCTGGGTATGATTGTCGCTCAACAAGAACGCGGTAAAGGCTTAGCGACGCGTGTTCTTAACTTTCTAAAGCAGCACGCTAACCAGCAAGATTTGGAAGTTATCTGTTCAACAGAAAATAGCAATATTGGCGCGCAAAAAGCTATCACACGCGCTGGGTTGTCATCAAAGCATCGCATCTTACAGTTTGATTTTCGCTAGTTGAAAACTCAGCTTTACCTCGCACTGAGCATGCGCACTCAGTGTGAAGTGAAGCTAAGATGCCAAGCGCAAGCACTTAGTATGGATAAAACTGTCACAGACAACGATATCCACATATAGTGGTAAAGTACTCATCAGAAATAGAAGTTCGAATGATCAATTGGTTACAGTCGCCAAAATCCCCTGAAATCGCTCAGTTCATTGATTGCTACTGGCTTATCGAGAAAACGCCCGATGCCCAAACTCATCAGTTTCCGATACTCAACCCTGACCCTTCAGCGCATTTAATCCTGTCCCCCTGCGATCAGCCGTATCACTACACAATAGAGCAGCAAGTCGAGCAAGGGGTTGGCAGCCACCTGTTGCTGCCCCATCACAAAGCCATTGAACTTGATCACTCGAAGCCGTTTATTCACTTGGGCATCAAGTTCCACGTTGGTGCTTTGTATTCGTTAGTCACCCCTGATTGCCCGCACCCAAGCCTAGATCGCGTCAATACCATCGACCTTGCAGATTTACTAAACAACTCTGATGTCGATACGATGTCACTGATTAAGCTTGCTCAAACCGACTTTGAAGCTTGTTGCCAGAAGCTGGATGATTTACTACTTCCATGGTTATCGACCGGTAAAACAGATAGACACAGTGAAATCACTCACAAAGTGTTGGGTGTACTTGATTCGACGCCGATTGCAGAGCTTAGCGACAAGCTGTTTTGCTCGCAAAGAACATTAGAGAGAAGCTTCAACAAGGTAACAGGGCTGACATTAAAACAGTGCCAATCGATGAACAAACTCGAAGCTATGTTGGAATACTTGTATAAGAGAAATTTGGATGACATCGACTGGATGGACGTCGCCTTTCAATTTGGGTTTAGTGACCAACCGCACCTAATTCGTTACCTCAAGAAAACCATTGGCCTAACACCCAATACCTATGCCAAACAAGGGGGATTAACTATAGACGTTTATGGCGGGGTCAGGTCAGAATAACGAACTGCCACTACGACACTCTCTGTCTATTGTGTCCCATTCACAGCAAGTTTTGTTGAGTTTAGAATTGCGACTCCATATACTGAAAACATCATCAGACGGAGGACAAAAATGAATAATAAAAACAAACATATAGTTTTAATTCATGGTCTATATATGCCTGCGTTGATCATGCTATATCTGGATAGAAACTTCAAAAAACGCGGCTTTACAACGCACAAGTTTGCCTACAACTCGCTGCGTTTCCCTTCTGCAGCCAAACGCCTCAATCGCTTCGTAAATGCTCGCTTTAATGAGTACGATGAGGTCTATTTCTTTGGTCACTCACTCGGTGGCTTGCTGATTCGCCACTACTTTAAGTTCTACCAACCCGACTTTGCAGACACCTGCATTATTACCGCAGGTACGCCGCACAATGGGGCAACCATAGCCAAAACGCTTTCGAATCATGGTCTTGGATTTATATTTGGTTCGAGCAAAATGATCTTAAGTGATGGCTTGGGTGACTACGATATTGATGTGCCGATTGGCGTGATTACAGGCACCTACGACGCCGGAGTTGGACGTATTGTACTGGGGAAAAACCCGGGCGATGGCACAGTCACACTCGAAGACGCCAACCTGAGAGGAGCAACGGATACTTACGCCCTCAAACTCAACCACACGGCGCTTGTCTACTCCAAAGAAGTCGTAACACTGTCGGCTCAGTTCATCGAACACAGAGCTTTTAAGGACGCTTCATAGCTTATTTCCATTAGCTTTTGCGCGTTGACTCCTGTATCGAGCTCTGTTCTCTTATATGTGAAAGACAAAAATACCACTCTGCGATAAGAGTGGTATTCAAAGATTCATTACTGAAAGTGAGTGCTTGTTACAGACGATTTACTCGCGTTGGTAAAAACACCTCACCCAACATGCATCGCACCGAACCACCGCCAATGTCTTCAATCGTTTTCACGTTAAATGGCAGCAGTTTTCCATGCGTCGAAAGCTGAGCTAACTGGGCTGGAGAAAACGCATCGTAAGCCGATTGAGACATCGCGATCACCTTGTCGCCATTCACGGTTTCAAGCTGCAGGATGTTGCCACAGAAACGGTTCATCTGATCAATTGAGATAGAGATAACCTGCTTATCTTTAGCAAGCGACTTCACCACAAAGCGGCGCTCAAACTCTGGGATCACTTCATCACAGATCACGCAGAAATTATCACCAATCGCCATCATCACATTGGTGTGGTAGATCGGCTGACCAGACGGCAGTGCTGTTTGGAATGACACCACGCGAGAATAACCAATGCGCTTCGCATAATCTTCTAACACTTCGCGGTCACAACGCTGAGAAAGCGCAGCGTAGATGGTCTTGTTGATATGGTCGATCACCATCACGCCCGTGCTCTCTAGATAAGAACCTTGCGCGATGTAAGACTCTAGAGACTCGCTATGGTTAACAATGCGACCCGACGCTTCTAACGCTTCAATAAGAGCATTTGGCTTAACTTCATTCTGACGGTTTTCACACGCCATAGGGAACGTGAATAAGCTTCCATCACTACAGGTACTGAACCAGTTGTTTGGGAAAACAGCATCCGGAGTTTCAACGCCCAATTCTGGGTAATCAAACTCTACAACTTGCACACCTTCTTTACGCAACGAAGCGACCATAGCTTTAAATTCGGCCATCGTTTCTACTTTCACCTCAGCTTCGGTCAGATTAACTCTGTGCTGAAATTCGTTATCACGTGCTGTTTCTTCGTTAAATTTAAACTCTTTTGGTGGCACCATAACAACGCAATTGGCGTTTTGAACATTAGTGATATGAAGTGATTTTTTGTGTAGGTTTAACATTTCAACCGTCCCTATCTTTTATTTACTTCAGAATTGTAAACAACTTGTTACAACAAGATTCACTGAAAAGAATATTGATTTGAATATTTATCCCAAACAATTACTGCAGATCTTAGATTAATCGGTAATTTTTACTGCAAGATAACAGCACATCAGAAAGAACCAACTGTATGCATATTCGTTAAGTCACTTTATGGATAAATATTCTGATTCCATTTTCTCGCCCATCACGAGTTTTGATTACAATTCAATCCATTTAACGTTAGGATTATCACCGTTGCATAACAATCAATTACGTTTGAAATAAGCTTAACTTTTCCTGTCTAATTCAATCTAAAATACGCGTCATGAAAGACACTCTTTGGACCTTTCCTGTATCGCTTAGACAAAGTTTTAGTGTTTTAAAGCCAAGTGCCTAAATAGGCGCTAGAACAAAATCCATCGAATGACTTAATGCTGATAAGAACCCATGGGCGCTTATATAATTTCAAACTAAGGCAGTTAAATTTCGAATCAAGACCATAAAAACAAAGCTGCACCAACGATGCAGTCGCTTATAGATGCACTAGTTTATAAAGGGAAATCTATGTACAAGAAATTTGAAGGCTTTACTGAAGCCTTTCCAAAGGGAGAGCCGATACAACCTCCTACTGGCATACTGGCATTCTGCCGCCATTACACTCGAGGTTTCGAAAAACCATTGATTTTGCTCGGGTTGATGAGCATGACCATCGCGATCATCGAAGTCGCGCTGTTCGGTTACATGGGGCAATTGGTCGACTGGCTATCAACAAGCAACCCAGACACTTTCTTAGCAGACAACGAATCGACATTGATGGGGCTCGGTATTCTGCTGTTGGTTGTGATGCCAATCTTGATCAGTGTTTACTCGCTATTGCTTCACCAAACTTTGCTGGGCAACTACCCAATGTCGATTCGTTGGTTAGCACACCGCTACCTTTTGAAGCAAAGCCTGTCCTTCTATCAAGATGACTTCGCCGGACGTGTCGCGACTAAAGTGATGCAAACCTCGCTCGCGGTGCGTGAGACCGTGACCAAAATGGTCGATGTGTTTGTCTACGTAACGGTTTACTTCACGGCGATGCTGTTCATGCTTGCTGAATCAGATTGGCGCTTGATGGCCCCGATGCTGATTTGGCTCTTCGTTTACATCGGTATTCAACTGCACTTCGTGCCAAAGCTAAAAGACGTTTCTTCAGAGCAAGCGGATGCTCGTTCATTGATGACGGGTCGTATTGTTGATAGCTACACCAACATCGCCACCGTGAAATTGTTCTCACACAGTAAAAGAGAAACCGAATACGCAGAAGAAGGCATGGAAGGCTTTTTAGATACGGTTCATCGCCAAATGCGCTTGGTTACTGGCTTCAACATCTGCGTTGAGTTCGCTAACTATCTATTGGTGTTCAGCATTGCGGGTATCTCTATCTACCTATGGTTAGACAACGCGATCACCGTGGGTGCAATCGCGATTGCGGTCAGCTTGGCTCTGCGTATTAACGGCATGTCGAAATGGATCATGTGGGAAATCGGTGGTCTGTTTGAAAACCTAGGTACCGTGATTGATGGCATTAAAACTCTGTCTAAGCCTATCGCTATCGAAGACAAGAAAGGCGCGAAGCCTCTGGACGTTCCACAAGGCGGTATCCACTTCGACAACGTGAGCTTTAACTACGGTGAGAATAAGGGGGTGATTAACAACCTCAACCTCAACATCAAACCGGGTGAAAAAGTGGGCTTAGTTGGCCGTTCGGGTGCAGGTAAGTCGACCCTAGTTAACTTACTGCTGCGTTTCCACGATGTAGAAAGTGGCCGCATCCTGATTGATGACCAAGAGATCTCGAGCGTTACTCAAGATTCCCTGCGTAGCAACATTGGTATGGTGACTCAAGATACCTCACTGCTGCACCGTTCGATCAAAGACAACATTCTTTACGGTCGACCAGAGGCATCAGACGAAGAAGTATACGCGGCGACTAAACAGGCGCACGCTCATGAGTTTATCGAAACGCTAACCGACCCGTTTGGCAACGTTGGTTACGATGCTCAAGTGGGTGAACGTGGCGTCAAGCTTTCTGGTGGTCAGCGTCAACGTGTCGCTATCTCGCGTGTTCTTTTGAAAAATGCTCCCTTACTTGTTCTCGATGAAGCCACTTCTGCACTCGATTCTGAGGTAGAAGCCGCGATTCAAGAGAGCTTGATTGAGCTAATGGAAGGCAAAACGGTTATTGCGATTGCACACCGCCTGTCGACCATTGCTGCGATGGATCGCCTGATCGTGCTTGATGCCGGCAATATCGTAGAAGAAGGCACGCACCAAGAGCTGATTAACCAGAATGGTATTTATGCGCAGCTATGGAATCACCAGACTGGTGGCTTCATTGCCGATGATCTTGAGCAAGCTACGAACGCTTAAATTTTGTGCTATTTTAAAAGTGCGATGTGATTCACACCAATTTGTTAATTAACGGTAAATTACATATAGCAGAATGTTATGTTGTAATTATATAATGACATTAACACCAAAGACGCCTCGCTTGCGCGTTCTGGAATAAGGCTAGACTTCGGGGGGAGGCTAGCCTTTTTTATGCCTGCTATTTGGTGCTCTTTGCTACCTGCCAAATAAACTTCATCGATCCTTTTGTTTTTTTCTTGGCGTTTTTTTCTTAAAATGCGCGCAATATTCTTTCTAGAGATCAACCATGAACAAAAGTGTCTTAACTAACGTTATTGCGTTAGCACTGCTTGCTGGCGGCTATGCGACAGCAAACCAATACTTGCTTTACGCAGGCCTATTCGCCTTTTCTGGTGCCATCACCAACTGGCTTGCGATTCACATGTTGTTCGAGAAAGTACCCGGCCTATACGGTTCTGGCGTTATTCCAGCGCGCTTTGAAGAGTTCAAGGCAGCCATCAAGCAACTGATGATGGAGCAATTCTTTACAGAAAGTAACATCGACCGCTTCCTAAGCAGCGAGATGACAGGAAAGTCGCTCAATCTAGAGCCTGTGATTCAGAAGATCGACTTTAACCCTGCATTCGACTCACTGGTGCATGTTATCGAGAACTCTCAGTTTGGCGGTATGTTAGCGATGGTTGGTGGCACAGAAGCACTAGAGCCAATGAAAGCGCCATTTGTTGAGAAGATGCAAGAATCTGTGATTGAAATCAGCAAGAGTGATTCTGTAAAAAATGCCATCAAAGACGAGCTAGAATCGCCTGCGATGATGGATGAAATTAAAGAGAACATTGAGGCGATCATCGATCAGCGCTTGAATGAACTAACACCTAAACTGGTTAAAGAGATGGTTCAGACCATGATCAAGAAACACCTTGGCTGGCTTGTGGTTTGGGGCGGTGTATTCGGTGGTGTGATTGGCTTAATCTCTGCGGCCATTACGCTGTAAGCCGAACAAGTTTACCGGATTGCTCTTTATCTGACGCTCAACAAAAAATGGAAGCTTATTAGCTTCCATTTTTTATATCTAAATCACCTTGGTAAGGCGAAAGCAGGCCACTATTTTAGAGTTGCCAACAACTCAGGGTTCACGCCGAAGCCCTTTTTATGCTCTTCAATCACCACTTCACTGCGTGTCTGAATCACACCAGGTAGAGTACCCAACTTCGTTGCCATAAACGCTTGGTACGCCTTCATGTCTTTTACTCGAACCTTGATCATGGTGTCAAAGTCACCCGACAGTGAGTAGCACTCTTCCACCTCAGGCATCATTTCCACGGCTTGGGCAAATTTGTCGAAGATCGAAAAGCTAGTCTGATCGAGACGGATATGGATAAAGACTTGAACATCGAGTCCCAGCTTTTCTGAACAAAGCTCAGCATGATAGCCCGTGATGTAGCCCTCTTTCTCCAATCGCTTGAGTCTATCAGAGCAAGGTGACGTCGTAAGGTTGACCTGTTTTGCCAGTTCAACAACAGGTAAACGCCCTTTCATATGCAGAATTCTTAGTATCTCTTTATCGATACGATCGAGCTGATGCTGAGACATAACATTCCTTAAACATTCTAAATTCCGCTCAGTATATTCCATACCAAGTGCAATCGAAGAAAACCTCGCTCACACATTTAAAAACTAAATGCACGGATGATATTCACGCCAGATATAAACACATACAAATAGATAAGAACCCTTATAAATCAAACTCTGGTTATTAACAAATTATTATAGAAATGACCCGATTAACAAATAAGTTGAGCCGGAAACGAAAGAAAGGATATAGGCCAAAGTGAATAATATAATTATCAAAGAGAAAGGATGACTCTATTATGAAAACGCAAGAACTCGCATATAAACCTTACGGTATTGGTTCATGGACACACGTAACGGTATCAAAAGATGTTGCTCAGGCACTAGCAAATGAGTACTCAAACTACGGTTGGGATGTGAAAATTGATGGCGACGCCATTGATGCAGAGCTAGCACTCAAAGCCGCATAGAAACGCAAAAACCTCCTAAAACGGAGGTTTTTTGATCTAAGTTAGTGAGCGCTTACTGTAAGTTAAGCTAAACCAACTTGGGGAACAGTACTTCCTGTTTCGCAACGGCAGTTACACGTGCGGCAGAAGTGCTGAGTTTCCATATCGTAGTACAGGTTTCCACTAAATAGTTTTGACGTCCATTGCATCATACGGCCAGAAGCTGTCTCGGGCTCTGATTCACAACGTTTCATTATAGACTTATGTAGTGTTGTTTTTTTACATCCTTTGCAATAGAGATCTGGCATACCTTTGTCCTATAGGTCTTTAGTGGTTACTGACAATTGACACATCATGTCCAATTCAGTTCAACAATTCACCGAGCTAATCACAAAAGTGAGCGCTAAGTTCAAAAAATAGCCATTTTTCTGTTTTATTTTTTGACGTCAAACGCCATTAATATGATTGATCTTTCATTTACCGATCCAGATCCTACGCTTTCAATTTACATTGTAAACCCCCTTAAAACCGACTCCTCAACGCGATCTTCCATCAAATACACCAACAAAAAAACGGCACTCCCATTATGAAAGTGCCGATTTATAAAATCATTTTAGGTTCAATATAACTCCAACTTAGAAGCCAAATTTACCATTGTCATTTTTCCACTCTGAGCGCGCAGGAATGGTTTCGATGGTGTCCCAGTGCTCAACGATCTTGCCGTTATCAACACGGAACAGGTCATAAAAAGCAACGTGGTTATTCATGAATTGGCCTTCACTGATCGACAACACAAAGTTACCTTGACCCAAGATCTTATGGTTAGCGGTATAAACCATTGGCATGCCCGCTTCCGCTAACGCCCCCAAAGCTTCACCCAAACCGCTTAGGCCATCGGCTACACCTGGGTTGTGCTGTAAGTAAGCACTGTCTTCATTGTCGATATAGTTATTAATCTTCGCCATATCACCACCGATCAAGATGTCTTTGACAAACCCATCGACAAGCTGTTTATTTTGATCCGTTTTCTCTAGGTCTACGACTTTAGTCGCACCATCTAATTGAGTTCGTCCACTTGCGTTTGGCTTAGCAATTTCTTGCAGGTTGTCCCAATGCTCAACTATCTGTCCCTCTTCAAAACGGAACACGTCAAAGCCGACTTTAGGGCCGAAGAAGTTGTATTCAGTGTGTGTTACTACGAAATCACCGTCTTGAAATGAGCGTTTCACTTGCGCTTTCGCTGAACCTTCTGGAAGCATTTGTAATACTTCACCAAAGCCCGCTAAGCCATCACCTACCACTAGGTTATGTTGAATGTACTTTTCAGGGTTAATGTAGCTCACCGCTTTTGCATCACCCGTTTCAATGCTAGAAATGACCGCTACCGCTTTTTCTTGAATAGACAGCTCTTGTGCAGCCACAGAACCGGTAACAACAGAAGCAGCAAGTACGCCAGCAGTTAGTAGTGTTGATTTGAATGTGTTATTTATTGTTTTCATTATTGAGTCCTCTCGTTGGCTTGGAAACTATATTAGTCAACGAGAGAGGCTCACGGCAGAGTGGATTTAGGCAGAAAAATGGTAGATATCGAACCTTAGATGATTCGTTTCGACCCATTCACTATTCAGAGAGGGAAGGCTTGGAGTACTTCTTTTGAAACTCACTAGGCGTCATCTGAGTATGATTTTTAAAGTACTTAACGAAATTACTGGCGTCTTCAAACCCAAAATCCGATGCCATTTTCTGAGACGTAATATTGGTTACCACCAGCTGACGCTTCATTTCTAAAACAGTAAAAGAGTCGATGATCTGCTTAGCAGTTAACCCCGTTGCGACTTTGCACACTTGGTTCAACGTCTTGTAGGTGGTATTAATTTGATTGGCGTACCAGTTTGCATCACGCACGCGCAGGTAGTTGTTTTGAAGCAATTCGAAGTAGCGGGCAAACTTAATGTTCTGCTGCAAACTCAAAGCATCTTGCTTCACTTCTGGTCGTAGGCGATGAAGAATCAGAGCTAGTGCTGAGAACAAGTACATGACAATCAAGGGATCGGATTCTGCCTGATTCAGCTCCGTCATAATTTGCTTAATAATACTTTGCGTCCGCTCTTGGTGGGACTCGTCTAGTGACAACAGTGCCGAGTGCGCCTTGTTCAAGTGAGTAGGCGTGTAGTTTGGCAACTTCATATTAGCGTGAACGCTGTCTAAGAACGCTTGAGTAAACAAAACCGCAGTGCCTTGTGGCTTGTTACTAAAATCAAAGGCGTGCACCTGCTCTCTTTGAATGAACAACACGCTCCCTTGGCTAAAAGGATAGTCCTCAAAATCGACCATGTGCGTGCCAGAGCCTTGTTCAATAAACAAAATCAAGAAGAAGCTAACACGATGAGGCAATTGAGGATCGTGGTTAATATTGCTTTCTGAATAGAGCCGAGACAAGGGCACAAACTCCAGCTCAGCTTGCGCCGTTTTCTCGTGGTTAAAGCTAATATTCGGGATTACTTGAGGCACTATAAACTTCCTATTCATTCACTCAACGACTCTTAGCAAGAGTAATGTATCGCCGCAGGAACTGAAATGCTCTGAGCCTAGAAGTATGACTTAGCCAGCGTCACCAACAAGGTAAACATGCTCAATACACTCAACTTGCCAGACGCAACACAAGGTCAAAGCATTTAGATATAGGCAAAAAAAATAGAGCCACCGAAGTGACTCTATTGCTTTTATTTTTCAATTTCTTTTTAGCTAACGTTCTTTGCTAATTCACATCTGTTTTACAATGTAAATTAGTCTAGCTCAACGAGGTTCTTCTCGAACTCAGCGTGCTGCTTCTTAACTTCGTCTTCAGGCTCGCCCGTAATTAGACTCACGATAACGATAGAAAGAGTCGATAGGATGATTCCCGGTACAATTTCGTACACATCGAACCAACCGCCCGTGAACTGTTTCCAAAGTACAATCGTAACACCACCAACCACGATACCCGCTAGAGCGCCGTTACGGTTCATACGAGACCAGTACAGGCTCAATACGATAGCTGGGCCGAATGCAGCACCAAAACCAGCCCATGCGTAAGACACAAGGCCAAGTACTGAACTGTCTGGCGTCATCGCTAACACAAGTGCAATAAGAGAGATTAGGATTACCGCGAAACGGCCTACACGAACGATCTCTTCAGACGTCGCATCTTTCTTAAGTACTTGCTTGTACAGATCTTCTGCTAGTGCAGATGAAGATACCAATAGCTGTGAATCCGCAGTACTCATGATTGCCGCTAGGATTGCAGCAAGTAGGATACCTGCGATTACTGGGTGGAACATCGCGTTCACAAGAAGCATGAAGATCTTCTCACCATCATCTAGCTTAGGAGCACCAGAGTTAGTCACGTAGATTAGACCGACAAGACCCACTAGCATTGCACCAACCATAGACAGTGCAGACCATACCACCGCGATACGACGCGCTGTTGTTAGGTCTTTATTGCTACGTGTTGCTTTGAAACGAGCAAGGATGTGTGGCTGACCGAAGTAACCTAGACCCCATGCCGCTAGCGAGATGATCGCGATAGCAGAAAGAGGCTCACCTTTCGCATCATTCCATAGCGTGAGTAGCTCTGGGTTGATGTTATGAAGGTCAGTAGATAACTGGCCAAGGCCGCCGTTCATTGCTGCGATTGGTACAATCAATAGCGCAGCAGACATTAGTAGGCCTTGAACCAAGTCAGTCCAAGATACCGCTAGGAAACCACCAAACAGGGTGTACGAAACCACACATACGGTACCGATGATTACCGCAGTTGTGTAATCTAGGCCGAATACCGTTTCAAACAATTTACCACCTGCTACCAAGCCTGAGCTTGTGTAGAAAAGGAAGAATAAAAGGATAAAGAAAGCAGAAATTGTTTGGATCAGCTTAGAGTTATCGTTGAAGCGACGAGATAGGAACTCAGGCAGCGTCAGTGATTCAGTTGTAATACTGTAAGTACGTAGGCGTTTAGCACTGATTAACCAGTTTGCCCAAGTACCAACCAGTAGGCCACCAGCAAGCCAGAATGCTTCAAAGCCAGCAGCATAAGCGTAACCAGGCAGGCCAAGTAGCAACCAACCACTCATGTCTGATGCACCAGCAGAAAGTGCAGCAGGCCATGGGCCTAACGAACGACCACCTAGGAAGTAGTCAGTTGAGTTAGATGTACGTTTGTAAGCAATAACACCGATCGCTAGCATCATAATTAGATACGCAATGAACGTCGTCGTTATTGCAAAACTGTTTTCTATCATTTGATAGTCCTCATTTTGTAGAAAGCCTTCCATGCCTAATTCAATGCAAGACACTCACCGTAAAGGCAAGCGAGTGCATTGAGTTAGGTATTCAGGCTCCAAAGCACTAAGGGTTGAATCCAAAAATGGAGAAACCAAAAAATGGAAACAACCAAAGGAGCTTAGAGCCAATTTTACTGAAGGTTAGTGAGCTTCGCTTCCAAGTTCGAGCAAGGTCGCGTTACCGCCCACGGCTGTTATATTTATAGTTCGCGTACGCTCGGTAATGAAGCGCAGCGATAGGTGTGGATCATTAGCAACATTCATTGTCGCCAGATCCGTTTCAGCCACTAAACCGACGATTGCACCGTCACGCTTAGCAAGCTGTAAATTGATAGCTTGTGCCGTTTGTGAATTACCCACGTAACCTGCACTTCGCACATCGCAAGACAGCAGCTGTTGAGCAGCGTCATACGAGGAAACCTGTACTAAGTTAGTTGGTAGATTCGCTTGTTTTGCAGCATCAGCAATTAAGGTATTGAACTGCACGTCATCACTGCACAATTGAACGCTGTTACCTGCCAATAGTGCTGCAGTAATCATCGCTGTTGCAGTTTGCAGTGCCGGCACTTTCTCTTCGCAATCATCAACAATCACCAAAGCTACACCGCGGCCAGCGGCATACAACTCATTGGTTTCGCCCGTAGGACCCGCCATTAGATGATGATCTGAAAGCAGCGCAGACGCTTGCTCTAGATGATAAGTCGCCACCGCTGCCAGAGGCGCAGATTGGCTTTCGATCTCTGATTTAAATGAAAGTACCTGAGCACTCTTATGATCAAAGTCGGTAAGATTCCATTGTTCCCACGCTAACAAAGCATCAGAAAAACCTGTCACTTGATGAACCATGATGCTGCTCCTTATACCTTGTCTTGTGATTGAGAAAAATGAACATCAGTAAAGCGGTATAGGTAGTGAGGACCACCCGCTTTAGGGCCTGTACCCGACAAGCCTTGACCACCGAATGGTTGAACCCCAACAACAGCGCCCACTTGGTCACGGTTGATGTAGCAGTTACCCACACGAATGTGTTTCTCGATCCAACGATAAGTTGTTTCGTTACGGCTGTGGATACCCATAGTTAGGCCAAAACCGGTTTGGTTGATTTGGTCTACTACTTGTGTCAACTCACTCGCTTTGAAGCGTACGATATGCAGCACAGGGCCAAACTGTTCTTCTTTCAAGCAGCTGATGTCATCGATTTCAAACGCACTTGGTGGAACAAAGTCACCATGTTCACAATCCGTACCTAGAGAAAGTTGAGCCACCTTCTTCTGGGTATTGGTCATGTTTTCTAAGTGTGCCAACAACTTCTGTTTCGCGTTTTGGTCGATAACAGGGCCGACATCGGTTTTATGAAGATGTGGAATGCCAACACTCAGCTCGTCCATTGCACCGTGAATCAATGCAATTACACGGTCTGCGATGTCTTCTTGGATGTAAAGCACACGCAGTGCAGAACAACGTTGACCAGCTGAAGCGAATGCCGAACGAATAACATCACGAACTACCTGCTCAGGCAGTGCGGTACTGTCGACGATCATCGCATTCTGACCACCGGTTTCCGCGATAAACGGAACAGGCTTAGCGTTACGACTCGCCAATGACACGTTGATACGTTGTGCTGTTGGTGTTGAACCCGTAAAGGCAATGCCCGCAATCGCATCGTGGCTAGTTAGCGCACTGCCGATCTCAGCGCCACGACCCGGTAGTAACTGAATCGTGCCAGCAGGGAAACCCGCTTCATTCATCAGTTCAACGGCGCGAGCTGCAATCAAGCTTGTTTGCTCGGCAGGCTTAGCCACAACCGTGTTACCCGCAACCAAAGCTGCTGTAATTTGGCCAAGGAAGATAGCTAATGGGAAGTTCCAAGGGCTAATACAAACGAACACACCACGACCTTGTCGAGAAGCGATTCGTGTTTGGCCATCAAAACCTTTTAGTTCGAAACCTTGTAGGTTATCTGCTTGTTTTGCGTAGTAACGACAGAAGTCGACTGCTTCACGCACTTCATCAACGCTATCGTGAATCGTCTTACCCGCTTCTTGATGACAAATCGCCACCAGCTCAGCTAGGTTGTCTTCCATTAGGTCAGCCAGCTTCTCAAGTGCAGCCGCTTTGGTTTCAACCGATGTTGCGTTCCAATCAGGGAATGCAGCATCTGCGCCAGTGATCGCTGCGGAAACATGATCAAGGTTAGCGAAAGCCACCTGACCCACATTAATACGACGATCATAAGGTGCAGTCACTTGCTCAACGTTCTGATCAGCCTTGATCATGCTTTCGGCAAGAGATTCACCGTTGATCACAGGGCCAGCAGTCCATTGATTGTTTAAGAAGCCTTTTACTTGCTCTTCAAACTGATGCGCTTCGCTTTCAATATCAATGTTTACACCGTATGAGTTTTTACGCTCAGGGAACACCGCTGGAGGCAGAGGAATCTTAGTGTTGTTCAATGTATCGAATGCCAGAAGCATATCGACAGGGTGTTGAGTCAGCTCTGCCACTGGGCAACGAGCGTCAACCAAACGGTGTACAAACGAGCTGTTTGCGCCGTTTTCTAGCAAGCGACGTACTAGGTATGGCAGTAGATCTTTATGGCTGCCAACCGGCGCGTAAATACGTACCGACTGTTGGTAAGCTTCCATCGCATGGTTGTAAAGAGAATCACCCATGCCGTGTAAGCGTTGGAATTCAAAGTCTTTATGCTCGGTCATTACTGCAATAGCAGAAACCGTGTGAGCATTGTGACTCGCAAACTGCGGGAAGATCTTGCCACGAACGCTTGGGCTCAGTAGGTAACGCGCACACGCAAGGTAAGCCACATCCGTCGCTTCTTTACGCGTGTAAACTGGGTAATCAGTAAAGCCCGCTTGTTGCGACCATTTGATTTCACTATCCCAGTACGCACCTTTCACCAAGCGAAGCGGGATCAAATCACCCTGCTCTTTCGCTAGGCGGTTTAGCCATACTAGAACCGGTAGTGCACGCTTTGAGTAAGCTTGAATAACCAGACCAAATTTACCCCACCCTTTTACAAGGTCAGTGCGGTACAGTTTTTCGAATAGTTTAAGAGATAGCTCTAGGCGATCCGCTTCTTCCGCATCAATCGTAATTGCAACATCAAGCTCTACTGCGCGGCGCAATAGCTGCTCTAACGTGTCGCAAAGTTCTGTCAATACGCGGTCTTCATTCGCCACTTCATAACGTGGGTGAAGCGCAGAAAGCTTGATAGAAACAGACGGTGCTGGGCTAGATTTTGAAGAGACGTATGTGTCTCGACCTACGGCTTCAATCGCCATTAGGTAATCTTTGAAGTATTTGTTTGCGTCAGCAGTGGTCAATGCCGCTTCACCTAGCATGTCGTATGAGTAGGTAAAACCTTTATCACGCATAGACTTACCGTTCTTTTGCGCTTCAGCAATGCTGCGGCCAAGAACGAATTGGTGACCCATCACCTTCATTGCTTGGTGCATCGCTTTACGAATTACCGGCTCAGAAAGCTTGTTCACTAAGCGGTTTACCGCTTGACCTGCACTCTGCTCTTTAGATGAAAGCCCAACTACCTTACCCGTTAGCATCAATCCCCAAGTGGATGCGTTAACAAACACTGAGTCAGAATTCTTTAGGTGAGATTTCCAATCCGCAACGCTGAGTTTGTCGCGAATCAATGCATCAGCCGTTGCTGAATCAGGAATACGCATCAAGGCTTCCGCCAGACACATCAGCAAGATGCCCTCTTGAGTATCTAAGCTGTATTCAAGCAACAGTGCATCGATCATCTGGATAGAAGTCTTATCCGCACGGATAGCTTCGATCAATGAGGTCGTTTTCTCTGAAATTTGCTGCTTTTCTGACTCAGAAGGGGTAGCTAGCGGCAGAAGTTGCTCTAGCCATTGGGTTTCATCCACCATATATAATGGTGAGATAAGCGACCATAGATCAGTAAGCGACTGCTCATTGAATTCTGGCTTTAACACATCAGTAGCTGTAAACATGCGTTTTCCTTAATCTCACACCCGGAATTAGCCCGGGATCTCTACAATGGCTGCAGTGTATTTAGAGTATATAAGGATTACTTGTCAAAAACTCCGAGTTTTTTGCTAAAAACTCGCTTTATTAACAAAACAAACACAACGTCACATATGAAACTTTAAAATAATATGCCGTTTTGTTTCACTATTTAACAGAAATTTTCTTTTTGTATTGGGATGGAGACATGCCTTGAAGGCGTGAAAAGGTATGAGTAAAAGAGGATTGACCGGAGAAACCCGCCAGCTCAGCGACCTGGCCAAGGCTAAGATTACCTTGTTCAATTAAGCGGCGAGAACGATCGATACGCTTACCTAATACATACTGGTGAGGAGTAATGCCCATTTGCTCTTTGAATAGCATGTGGAACTGGCTTTCGCCCAAAAACACGCTGCCTGCAAGCTGCGCGACGGAGATCTTATTCGCGAGGTGTTGCTCGATATAGCGATCCAATGCTTCAAGATCAAAACGCGAGTCTTTAATTGAGGTTTCAAATGCCGAGATGTGTCTTTGCATCAGAGCGATCACCGTGTCATTGCAGGCACGGCTTAACAATAGATCATCCGGGCTCGCCTGCATTTCTTGCACCAACATATGGATAAGCTTTTGAATTTGCGCGTCTAATTGAAAGTAGACGTTCGAAGATTCAAGCTGGTTAATCTTCTCTAGCATCAGCGGGTCGTCGTCACTAGGCACGGGCATGTTAAGCACCAAAATATCGGACTGACCGACCACACCACCGAAAGCATGATCAGAGCTCGCCGTCACCACACAACCTTGTCCAGGGCCAACAAGATTCCCCTTACCGCTGACTTCAAATTCAGCCTGACCTTTTAAACCAATCACCACCTGAGAATAACTATGATCGTGACAATCCATATGCGATGGCAAAGTGATGATCTCAGCAGGTCTAGGGCCAGTAAGGCCTAGCGGAGAAAGGTCTAGGTTAGGAAAGGGTAAAGGTTTAGACATGACAGACAAATACTCGGGTCAACATACTAAGAATAATACTCTTAAATGCGCATAAGATGAATTTGTAAATGTTCTTGAGAGTTATTTGCTCGCGTGAACGAAAAGATCATTATCGCGATCATCATGATCATGCCTCCGGAAAGATGATCAAGAGTGTACAAACTACGGGCTATGTAAAACCAATCGTTCCGGCGAGTTTAGGGGCTTCACAAGCAATGACACAAGCACGAAAAACCATGTGGTCAATAAATGCTTTTTCACGCCAACATAATGAATAAATTTTCTTATATAGCTCAAATAATTGGCTATAAGCCTGTAAAAAGTGTATCCGAAGTACCGAAACTTGGCTTTTGAGTAGATTGGATAGCAATAAAACGGTATAAAGACGGGTACTGTGTTAATTGCTAATAACTAGTGACTCACAACTAGGAAGTAGACACTTTATTAACGAGCCAATTTTCAATCTACAAGTTGCAGGGACCTATGACTAACTTTCGAATTTCAGCGCTTTTACTTGCGCTATCCCCACTTTGGGTATCTGCATCGGTATCCGCTGAAGAACTGAATCAAGTCGATCCCGTTTCAGCTATCGATGCAAAGCTAACAGAGAAAAACTCAGATATTGAGCGTATTTCAGCAACCAAAGTATCGGCGACTGAAAACCTAAAACAACTTCAAAACAAGAACAGCAAGTTGTTGCGCGAAGGTGAAGAACTTAAGGCAAAACGTAACAGAGCCAAGTCTGTACTCGACAAACAGTACAGTCGCTTGCTTGAAGATCCAGAAACAGATTTAGTCTCTTTCCAGAAAAGTTACCAAGACGCTTGGGCTGCGGTTAAAGAGAATCAATCGTCTCAGCTAGATAACGAACAAGCGATCAACGAGAGCGAAATTCACCTTTCTCAAATCAAGCAAAAGCAAGCTCGCCTGAATAATGAGCTGGCAAACTTGAGAGAGTCAAAAGTTGAAGCTCGCGTAAAACGTATCGCAACAGAACTGCGTGAAAGTGCGGTGCTTGAAACCAGCTATACCACCACATGTTCATCAACAATGACACTTGGTGAGTGTACTGCACAGGGTAAACACCTGACCAATCAAAAAGCCGTGCAAACGTTCAAGAGCCAATTACTTGAGCAGCTCACAGAAAGCACACTTGCGAAGCAAAACTTACAAGGTGTTCAGCTGAATATCCATGTTCAAGACAGCCAAGCGATCAAGAGCGGCTTCTCTGGTAACAACTCTTACTTCATGCAGATGCAAGCTCAACTTCAAGCAAAACCTGAAGCAGTTGCAGCATGTAACCTATTGAATGTTTCGACTCGCTACTGTTTAACAGGCAGTGACGCAGCAGTCGTTAAGAAGAGTGACAAACAGTGGGCTAACGTGACGGTACGTTCTGATCAGTACAACGACTCAGTAACCATCAACGGCATTAAGTATGGCAGCACCCCTCTTGAGGTTGCGCTACCAAGTGGTCGTCACCAAGTAACCATTTCAAAACAAGGTTACGAGTCTTACAACCGCACAGTTACCATCAACGGCAGCGACACGATTTGGGTTAAGCTTCTTCCTAGCAAAGAAAGCTAAACACCCTTTGTATATAGAGCCTGAGCCAATTCAAAACGCTTAGCTCGATATCAGATAGCCGTGCCTATTTCACAAAGCTGAATGAACACTCGCCATTTTGTTGATAGTTATAAACTGTATGATCGTTACAAATTTGTATGGTCGTTATAACCTTGTTTTATCGTTATAAACAGTAGCTGCAGACGAAATGGCGTTCTCGTTTAGAATATTCGATTAACCTAAATTACGATTGAAGTAGCCCATCATGCGCCAAGGTCTTCCTACTCTATTATTTGCACTTGCTCCATGCTTAATGACGCCAGCTGTTTTTGCTGAGGCAACACCACCAGCGATCGCGTCATCTGTCACCGACATTGAAAGCTCACTTTTTGAAAAGCACGCCGAGTTAACGGCTATCGAAAAGAAATTAGCCGACAAACAAAACGAAGTCGACAATCAGGCGCAGCAAACGGCACGTCTAGCTGAGTTATCAGCTCAAGCAGAGCAAACACTCGCAAAGGCAAAAGCCAGCCTAGAGCAAGATTACACGCGCATGATTGATGATCCCGATTTCGATATCTCGCTTGCTCAAAAACGCTTCCAAGACGCTTGGAAAACCGTAAAAGAAGGCAAACTTGCGATTTCAGACTCAGAGCAAAAGCAGCAAGGCTTGGTGATGGAGCTTGAGGCTATCCAAGCCGAGAAAGCCGCGGCAGAAGCTTCAATCGCAAACCTAAACCAAGACAAGCTAAGAGCAAGAGCAGAGCGACTAAGGTACGAGATCACTCAGACGGAAGAGCAAACTGTTAGCTTTACCAACCGTTGCAGCAGCGATATGACACTGGCGCAGTGTTCAGACCAAACGGTGACTTTGGCACTTCAAAAAGCGGTAAAACAATTCCAACACAGCCTAATCGATAACGCGACTGAATCGAAAACAGTGAAAGAGCACCTTGCGTCTGCTTCGCTGAACATTCACGTTCTGCAACACAAAGTGAAATCCTCTGGCTTCTCTGAAGATAACCGTTACCGAGCGGTGATTGCGGCGAACCTAGAAACTCGTCCAGATAAGAACACACCTTGTCGCCTGCTTGGTATTCAGTCATCAAACTGTTTCACACAAAGCGAGCAACAAGCCAACGAGCAGCAAAAAGAAGTTGCTTGGGTTAACTTGGCGGTGCGTTCAAATCAATACAACGACAATGTTTCTATCAACGGCGTGAACTATGGCAGTACACCGGTTGAAGTGATGTTACCGACGGGCCAACACATGGTCACGATCGAAAAAGAAGGCTACCTTTCTTTCCATCAAGAGCTGAAGATAGCCCGCGATCACAACCTACGAGCCGTATTGCAAGCGAAACAGAATTCATTAAATGTCGGCACCAAGTTTGCCGATCCGATGGGTAACGACATTCAGAGCCCTGAAATGATTGTTGTCGGCTCGGGTCGCTACCTACTGGGTGAAAATAACGCACAACAAGTGACGATCAAACAGCCGTTTGCATTAGCCGCAACACCAACCCGTGTTCAAGACTTCAAAGCATTCGTAAAAAACACAGGCTACCAGACAGACGCTGAGCTGATGAACACCTGCGATACATTCGTCAATGCAGAGATCACAACCGTTTCAGATAAAGACTGGCAGAACCCAGGCTTTAAGCAAGCTAATAACTCACCGGTAGTTTGTGTTAGCCAAAACGATGCCAAAGCTTATACACGTTGGTTATCTAAAAACACCGGCTTCACTTACCGCTTGCCAACACCACAAGAGTGGGAAGCTGCAGCAAGAGCTGGCCAAGACACCAACTTCTGGTGGGGCAATGAATTCCGTTCAGGCAAAGCCAACACTGGCTGGGCGGGTACACCATGGTCAAACGTTAGTACATCTCCGGTTAAGTCATTCCAACCAACACCAACAGGCTTCTACGACATGGTGGGTAATGTATGGGAATGGACAACCGTTCAGAAAGGCCTAGCGAAAGGTGGCGCGTGGAGCTTCTCTCCTGAAGAAGCAAAAGTGTTTAACGAACTGTACGTACCGCCTTCAACGGCAGCGAACTATCTAGGATTCCGAGTAGTACGAGAGCTGTAGGCTCCCAGTCATAGGCTCAGAACCCCAAATATTTACTCTAGGTTCTCAATTATCACATTGAGCAACATTTATAGGGGAATTCCCCCCTTATGCATAAGCACTCCTAGGAGTAGATTCGTCGATAGAGTAGTAAGTCACTCTGGGTATCAAATTGATGCCTCAGTTTAATTTACCTGACCCTCGTAAATTAGACTGAAAATCTTCTACATGTCGACAAGGCATATCTTGTCTTTAGCCAGCCCCTCTTCAGGCTGGCTTTTTTTTGCCTGATTATCACCCTTTATGCCCATCGATTCTCCGTGATTGACACAGTTAATCAACAGTCCGTTTAACTGTCAGTCACCCCTTATTTTTCGTACTCTAATTGCCATTGCAGCGCTATAAGAAACTGATATCATTGCCATACCTCAGCTTACGAGATAAAACCTTGCCAGATCCACTCAACTCCATACATCGTTCTTTATTCGAACAACTTCCAGGCTGCTGGGGCTGCAAAGATACTGACTCGGTCTTCGTGTATGCCAACCTTGCTTACAACCAATTGATTGGCTTAAAACCCAATGAGACTTGTACTGGCTTGACCGACTTCGACATGCCCAGTCAAACCACTGAGTGCGCACAAGATTTCAGGGCTCAAGACAAACATGTAATGGATACACGCAGTACCCTTAAGATTCTCGATATTCACCCCTATCCAGACGGACGCTGGCACGCCCATATCTTTACCAAAACCCCTTGGCTTGATGATGACGACAACGTCCAAGGCACCATCTTCTATGGCCAAGAGCTTACCGATACCGCGATCTTAGAGGTTGGTCATTGGGTTTGTCAGGCCACAGGAACAAAAGGCGATCAGGCATCGCTTGCGGGGTCAGAGCCGCGCGTGTCTAAGCTGCAAAAGCGGCTGACTTCGAGAGAATCAGAGGTACTGTTCTTACTGCTTTTCGGCAAGAAACCACAGTACATCGCGTTGACGTTAAACATTTCAATCAAAACGGTCGAAGGTCATGTCGCCAGATTGAAACAGAAGTTTGATGCACGCAGTAAAAGCCAATTGATTGAGTATGCATTGGATTCAGGATTGGGCTCAGTGATCCCAGAAACTCTGCTCAAAAAACAGATCTCTGTTGTTCTTCACAGTAACTGATTGACTGTTCATCTGAAAATGCAGACAAAAAAATGCCGTTGATTTGATAAGTCTAATCAACGGCATTTTTAGATCTGTTAAGCAGCTAAGCGATCAAAAAGCCTAAGGCGCTAGGCGATCAATATCCCAACTGTTGTCTTGGCGAGAGAACAAGAAACGGTCGTGCAAGCGGTGTTCACCACCTTGCCAAAACTCAATGCTATCTACACGTACACGGAAACCACCCCAGAAAGAAGGCACGGGAATCTCGCCTTTGGCAAACTTCTGTTTAAGCTCTAGATACTTACCTTCTAAAATCCCACGCGCTGAGATGCGGCTACTCTGCTTACTTGCAATCGCGGCCAATTGGCTCTCTTTTGGACGTGACGAGAAGTACTTCATATTTTCCATAGCCGTTAGCTTTTCAGCCGTGCCCGTAATATGAACTTGTCGCTCAAGTGGATGCCAAGGAAAGTGCAAACTGATTTTGCTGTTGTGCTCAAGCTGGTGCGCTTTACGGCTACCTAGGTTAGTGTAAAAAACGAACCCGTCTTTATCAACATTCTTCAGCAGAACAATGCGTTGGAATGGCTGACCATTTTCATCAACCGTAGCAACTGTCATGGCAGTAGGGTCCGTCAACTTCGCTTCAATGGCTTGCTCTAGCCATAGGTTGAATTGCTCAATCGGGTCTGCGGCCAAGTCTTTACGTCTCAATCCACCCTTAGCGTATTCGCGACGAATATCTGTCAGTTCCATTTGGTTGCTCCTTTTAATTTTTTTGTGATTTTGCGCCGTAATCCTTTGAAACACAAGTCTAAGCCATGGTTTTGTCTCACAGAAGGTGCTCTGTGTTAACAAGATCTCGGTACTCTCTCCATCATATTGATAATCTTTATACAAACCGATGACAAGCTGAGATCCGAGTGACCAAAATACTGCCTAACCTAATGACGCCCTTTGTTTTATTCTCATTGTTATTGGGAGCTGCAGGGCTGACCGCAACCCACTTTATGGCAGTACAATTCCAAGAAAAAATCGTCACTCAGCAACTCGATGAAGCGGCGAATAAAGCCAATCTACAAATCGATTCTGAACTGGATAAATTCAAACAGATCCCGGATTTGCTCAGTCATGACCCGCGCTTGCTCTCTTATTTTGACTCATCACAACGAGCAAACAAGATTTCCGCTGCGCAGCTCAATCAATTGCTGTTTGAATGGTCGAATCAAAGCCAGGCCGACACCATCTATATTCACGACCCGAGCGGTACTGTGGTCGCTTCCAGTAATTACCAAAAGCCTCGTACCTTTGTAGGTGAGAACTTCTCGTTTCGTCCCTACTTTGCTTCTGCCATTCAAGGTAACAACACACAATATGTCGCGCTAGGCGCTCGCTCGAACGTACGAGGTTATTTTCTGTCTTCACCTCTGTATATCGACAAGGAAGTTGTTGGCGTTATCACGGTAAAAGTGAGCTTAGAAAATCTCGAAAACATCCTGACCAGCGACGATTTTGAGATCGTAGTACTCGACTCTAACCAAGTGGTCTTTCTATCAAGCCAAGCTCCGTGGCTTTACCATTCATTGTTGCCATTAACGCAGCAACAACAAACGGATATCGCACTTCAACGCCAATACGGTCAAAGCGAAATTTCGATCATCGAAGCCTTTCGTTCTTCAAGCTCTCAGTCAGAAGCGAGCAATACCAATCAATCTAGCAACCTTCAATCCAATGAAATCCGAAAAGAGCTCACCGCCAACCAGTTATTCAAGCTTGGTGCTTTTAATCTTTACCCTGCAACGGTCAGCAACAACCAGTACCAAGTTGTCGCACTAAAAGAGACCAGAGCTGAACTTATTAAAATCTTTCAGATCGATGTCATCTTCGTGGTGATTTACAGCTTGGTGATGCTCATCGCTTGGTCGTGGCGCCAGACTTATCTCGCGAAAGTGGCGTTGACCCGACTCAACCAAAACCTAGAGCAAACCGTTGATAAACGCACTCACTACTTGAAGCAATCCAATCAGCAGCTGCAACAAACCCTTTTTCAATACCAAGAGTCGCAGTCGAAGTTGAAACAGACAGAACAAGAGCTGACACAAACCGCGAAACTAGCGGTACTCGGTGAGCTGTCAGCCAGCATTAACCACGAAATCAACCAACCGCTTGCAGCACTGCGAACCTACAGTGAAAACAGCTTAAAGCTACTGGAAATGGAACGAACCGATTTAGTGAAAAGCAACCTTGAGAAAATGATTGGCCTCAACAACACCATTACCGACATCATCGCGCGACTCAAAGTCTTTACTCGCAAGGTCACCAAACAAGAACATCATGTGGCGAACCTGCATCAAGCGGTCAATAACGCCACTAGCATTCTCAGTGCGCTGATGATCAAGCAAGGCATTACGCTAAGGCTAAGCACGGTGCCAGATGACATCAATATTGCGATTCATCCAACCGAACTCGAGCAAGTACTAGTGAACCTGATTCACAACGCGACTCAAGCGCTGCAACAACAAGTTCTTGAACACAAAATCTTGCAGGAGCAACAAAACCTGGAAAGCGTTGACCAACAGGCTAGCCCACAGATAGGCATCGAATGGCAACTGCATCATGACGCTTGTCAGCTGATCATTTGGGATAACGGAATTGGCATGCCGAACGATAAGCTAGAACAGCTGTTCGACCCGTTTTTTACCACCAAACCGGAAGGCTTAGGGCTAGGGCTTTCAATATCGAAACGGATTATTGAAGCGTATCACGGCACGATCAGCGCGAACCGATTAGAGCCTTCAGGCATGGTATTCTCGCTAAGCATCCCGTTATATAACGATAAGGGCTAACACGCCGTTGTTATCGCTGATTAGAAAACGAATCTCACATACTGCTAAGGACTCGACTTTTGCACTCTATGCCTAAACTCTATTTTGTCGACGATGAACCCGCCATTCGAGACTCCGTAGAACAAGCCATGCTCATTGAAGGCATCGATATCGTCTGCTTTCCCAATGCTATTGAGGCATTAAAGAAAATAGATACCACGCAAGCCGGAATTGTCATCACCGATATTCACATGCCAGTGATGGATGGCATTCAATTAACGCAAAAATTACTGAGCCAAAACCCTCATTTTCAGGTCATCGTACTTACCGGACATGGTGACGTGCAAACCGCGGTATCCGCAATGAAAGCCGGCGCTTACGATTTTCTGGAAAAGCCATTTGTGGTCGATGCCCTACTCACTGCCGTTAAAAAAGCCGCAGATAAACTCGCACTGGTTGAAGAGAACAACCTATTGCGCAAAGAGTTGGCAATGCAAAATCAGGTTGGCCCAAAACTGATTGGTCAATCTCCATCAATGCAGGCATTGCGCCGAGAATTGATCACCCTAGATACCAAAACTAACCCACTTCTATTGTTTGTTGGTGATTTAGGGACGGGGAAAAGGGTCACTGCACAATACACCCATGATTTACACAGTCATCAAACCGCGGAGCTTTGCCCTGTCGCGGCGTTTAATTTGCCACGCAGTGACGAAGCGACATTCCATCAGTTTGTTTTGCAACTGTTCTTAAAGCATCAAGGTGGAACACTCTATATCCATGAAACAGAAGCGTTAACTTCGCAGCAATGGCTATGGTTAGCCGCTCTAAAACCCACTCTACTTCATGAAAACTCATGCAAGACCAATGCAACTTGTATCATTATCGCAACTACAGTAGTTCCTACTACAATTACAGGTGAACTACGCCGGTTTAATTTACTACCCTTGGCGCAAAGAACGGAAGATATTGGCTCTTTATTCAAACACTTTGCTCGTGGTGCGGCCAGTCGCTATCAGCTGCCACCCCCCGTCATTACAGAAAAAGAGATTCAGCGACTCATTGCAACGCATTGGACGGAGAACATTCGTCAGCTTCGCCAACATGCCGAACTCAGAGTGCTGACTCAAATTAAGCAGCCGTCGCTCGACAGCGATACTGATGAGCAAAATGAACTCGATATGAGCATTGAAGAGCAACAACAGTCGTTGAACCAACGCACCGATAGCTTTGAACAAATTATCTTGATTGAGGCGCTACATCGCCATCAAGGTCGTTTAAAAGAGGTACAACAAGAGCTGCAGGTGTCGCGAAAAACACTGTATGACAAACTAAGAAAGCACCAACTCGATAAAACAGATTTCAAGAACCGATAAGTCTTAAAAAATATATAAATTCAAAGATTTAAATGAGCAAAATCTTAACATTTATCAAAAGTAAGAATACACTCAATAGGCTTGCACTTTTATTTAGCGAACAAGGACTGTTATGAGTCAGAAAAATTTCAGCAAATTGAACGAGACCGAGCTTGAGTATGTCGATGATAAAACAGCGGCACTACTCCTCAATACGCCCACCAGTGCGCGAATTATGTTGTGGGTGATCGTTCTGTTTTTTATTGCTGCTATTGGGTGGTCTGCATGGGCAGAGATCGACAAAGTTACCGTTGGCCAAGGCAAAGTGATCCCCTCCTCTCAGATCCAAGTGGTACAAAACCTTGAAGGTGGCTTGGTTAAAGAAATCTTAGTTAAAGAAGGCCAACGCGTTCAAAAAGGTCAACAACTGCTGTTAATCGATGACACACGATTCCGTTCTGACTTCCGCGAACGTGAACAACAAGTCGCGAACTTGACCGCCAACGTGTTAATGCTTTCCGCTTCCCTGACCAGTGTTGTCATCAATGAAGAATTCTCTGAAAAAGAATGGAAGAAAAGTGTCACTCTCGATTATGGCAAGCTTGCGTTCCCACCTAAATTCTATGAACTTCAACCTCAACTGGTTAATCGTCAAAAAGCAGAATACCGTCAAGATCTCAATAATCTGAGAAACCAGCTTTCCGTTTTTGATCAACAAGTTGAACAGAAACAGCAAGACCTAGTTGAGATTAAAGCGCGTGTTCGAAACCTAAAACAGAGCTACCAGTTTGCTCGCCAAGAACTGGATATCACCAAACCTCTCGCCGATGAAGGGGTGGTACCACGAATTGAATTACTTAAACTGCAAAGACAAGTGAACGACACTCGCCGAGAAATGACTTCGAGCGAGCTAAAAATTCCTCTTTTACGCTCAGCAATCAAAGAATCCATGCTCAGCCGTATTGACGCCGCACTGAACTTCCGCTCCGAACAACAAGAAAAACTCAATCAAGCCCAAGACAAGCTCTCTGCAATGACCGAATCTGCCGTTGGCCTAGAAGACAGAGTAAACCGTACCGTGGTGGTTTCTCCTGTAACAGGCACCGTTAAAACATTGGGTATTAATACTGTCGGCGGGGTTATCCAACCGGGTATGGACATCGTTGAGATTGTACCAACAGAAGACTCTCTATTGGTTGAAGCGAAAATCGCCCCGCAAGATATCGCGTTCCTACGCCCAGAATTGACTGCCATCGTTAAATTCAGTGCTTATGACTTCACTAAGTACGGTGGTCTAGAAGGCGTGTTAGAGCACATCAGTGCCGATACCACTCAAGATGAAGAAGGCAATAGCTTCTATATCGTGCGCGTGCGCACCGAAAAACACAATTTTGGACAGAACGAAGAGTTGCCAATCATTCCAGGTATGACCGCCTCTGTCGATATCATCACGGGTAAAAGAACCGTGCTTGAGTACATGTTGAAGCCACTATTAAGCGCTCAAAACAATGCACTAAAAGAGTAATGACGTTTGATGTTTGATAACGCCTTTCAATACACAGCAAATAGACAAGAGCAGAGGTTATGAAGTCTCGGATTTCGCTATTGCTGCTGGTCCTCACCTCTTTCACCTCTGTGGCGCTCAACAAGAGCGACCAACGGTGGATAGATGCAGTGACCAAAACCTACGGCGATAGAGCCGGAAAGCGAGTGGCAACATGGCGCTCAAATATGACGTCATACGACGGATTAAGTGAAAAAGAGAAGCTCAGGTCGGTGAACCAGTTCTTCAACCAGATGTACTTTGTCGATGACAACATACTGTGGGGAAAGAATGATTACTGGGCAACACCACTGGAATTTTTAGGCAGCAACGCCGGTGATTGTGAAGACTTCACAATCGCAAAATACTTCTCTTTGCTTGAACTGGGCGTCCCAGATAAGAAATTACGATTAGTGTACGTAAAAGCACTGGAACTAAACCAGTTCCACATGGTGTTAGCTTACTACTCAACACCGAGTGCAGAGCCATTAATTTTGGACAACTTAAACCCTGAAATTAAACGCGGTTCCAAACGCCCAGATCTAAGACCAATTTACAGTTTTAACGGTAAAAACCTTTGGTTGATCAAGTCGGCAGCAGGCAGCGGCAAGTTGGCAGGGAAATCTTCAAGATTGAGCTTATGGAACGACTTACGTTCACGTGAGCGCTCTCTAAAATTAAACAAACCCATTATCAATTACGATGAGTAGGTACAATGACTTTATATAAACAGCTTGTGGTCGGGATGGTTGCAGTGTTCATACTGCTGATGACGTCAGTTTTTATGATCGAATTCAATACCACCCGTGGATACTTAGAGGAGCAGCAACGCTCTGAGGTAAGTAATACCATTAATACTGTTGGACTGGCTCTCGCCCCTTACCTAGAAGAAAAGGACAAGGTGGCAGTGGAGTCTGTTATCAACGCCCTGTTTGATGGCAGTTCTTACTCAGTCGTTCGATTGATCTTTCTCGATAGCGGTGAAGACATTCTCCGCTCATACCCTGTAAAGCCAACTGGCGTACCAGAGTGGTTTACCAACCTAAACCTGTTCGAGCCTGTTCATGACCGCCGCGTGATCACCAGTGGCTGGATGCAATTGGCCGAGGTCGAGATCGTAAGTCACCCAGGCCCTGCCTACGATCAACTTTGGCAAGCATTCATCCGCTTACTGAGCATATTTGGCACGATCTTCTTGCTCGGTTTGGTGTCTATCTCTTGGATCCTTAAGCGCGCTTTACGCCCGCTCTCGTTGATCATTACCAAGATGGATCAGATCGCCAAGAATCAGTTTGGCGAACCTCTGGCTCGTCCAAAGACAAAAGATCTCACCTTGGTTGTCGATGGTATCAACCACATGTCGACTCAAGTTGAACTGGCATTTAAAAACCAAGCGAAAGAAGCTCAGAAGTTACGTGAAAGAGCATATATCGACCCTGTATCTCAGCTAGGTAACCGTGCTTACTACATGTCTCAGTTAACTCAATGGTTAGAGGAGTCGAGCTTAGGTGGTTTAGCGGTACTTAAAGCGGAGTTTATCAGTGAAGAGTACGATGAAAAGGGCTATCAAGAAGGTGATGCCTTGGTTCATCAACTGGCTGAACAGCTGCAAGCTTCAATTTCATCTCCAGATATCACCATCGCTCGTATTTCTAGTGACGAGTTCGGTTTCATCATGCCAAACATTGATGAGAGCGAACTGAAACTTGTCTCGAGCAGCATCGTAAACTGTATCCAGAGCCTAGGTTCAGACCCAACAGGCACTGCGAATCCACATATTGCTCTTGGTGTGACCTACAGCAACAAGCGTAAAACCAGTACTGAAATCATGTCGCTGGTGGATAACGCACTCTCAAGTGCCAAGGCGAATCGAGAACTTGCTTACGGCTACGTAACCGCAGACGATCACGGCGCAGTGATGGGCAAACAACAATGGCGTATGTTGGTTGAAGAAGCGATCATCAACGACCTCATTACCTTCCGTCTGCAGGCTGCAAACAATGCCTTTGGTAAAACGTATCACCAAGAGGTGTTCTCTGCGATTGAAAAAGATGGCGTGCGTTACGGTGCTAACCAGTATCTATACGCGCTAGAACAGCTTGAAATGAGCCACATTCTCGACCAATACGTTATTGAGAAGATGGTTGAAAAGCTCAATGCAAAAGAAGTAACCAGCCCAGTCGCTATTAATCTCTCGCCAAGCAGTATATCTCAACCAAGCTTCATCCGTTGGATCGGTAAGACGCTTGAACAGAATGCTTCAATCGCTCACCTGTTGCACTTTGAGATTCCAGAAAACTGCTTCATCAACGTTCCGCACTACACGGCACTTTTGTGTAACACCATTCGCAACGCTGAAGCGGTGTTTGGTGTCGATAACTACGGACGTAACTTCCAATCACTGGATTACATCAACGAATACCGTCCAAGCTATGTGAAGCTAGATTACCTGTTCACACATAACCTTGATGACGAAAAACAGAAGTTTACCTTAACGTCGATCTCTAGAACCGCTCACAACCTAGGCGTCACCACCATCGCGTCTCGAATAGAAACTCAGACTCAGCTAGATATTCTGTCTGATAACTACGTAGAAGTGTTCCAAGGCTTCATTGTTGATAAATAGTTGTAAGGGTTATATCACATGCAAGATCCACTATTGAACTCACTGATCTACGTTAGCCGGTATTACGGGTTAGCTAACTCGCCCGAAGCGTTGATCAATGGGCTACCACTATCCGATGGAAAGCTAACCCCTTTCCTATTCCCACGCTCTGCTGAACGAGCAGGATTAGTGGCAAAAGAAAACCGTTCCGACTTAGAAAAGATTCCTCACCTGATACTGCCTGCGGTCTTACTACTTAAACAAGGTGAGGCGTGCGTTCTCAACAGTATCGATTTAGAGAAGCAAGAAGCGGAAATCATTACTGCGGAAAGCGGAATGGTGCCAATCATCATTCCTGTCGAAGAGCTGAAAGAACAATTCATCGGCCGCTACTTCTTGGTAAAGAAACAGTTCCGTTATGATGAACGTTCACCAGAAGTTCTAAAAACACGTAAAGGGCATTGGTTTTGGAGCACGATTTGGGAATCTAAAAACATCTACCGAGATGTGTTGATTGCCTCCATTCTTATCAACATCTTCGCGATTGCCGCGCCGATGTTTACACGCTTGGTGTACGACAAGGTAGTTCCCAACCTCGCCTTTGAAACTTTGTGGGTGCTAGCGAGTGGTATCTTTGTCGTGTTCCTTTTCGATCTGCTTCTCAAGTTAATGCGCAGTTACTTCATTGATGTCGCGGGGAAAAAATCCGATATCCTAATTTCCTCTAAATTGTTCAGTAAAGTTCTGGGTATTCGCATGGAAGCAAAGCCTGCCTCTGTTGGCGCTTTCGCGAAAAACCTGCAAGAATTTGAATCAATCCGTGAGTTCTTTACCTCAGCAACCATTGGCTCGTTAATCGACCTCCCCTTCGCACTGATGTTCTTAGCGCTAATTTGGTTAATGGCTGGAAACCTTGTGTTTGTTCCCGTTGCTGGCGTGGTCATTTTGATCGTCTATGCATTGCTAATCCAAGGTCCACTGCGCCGTACCATTGAGGAAGGCTCTCGTCTTGCTTCGCAGAAGTACGCGAACTTAATCGAGAGTTTGGCAGGGTTAGAGACGGTTAAGCTGTTCAGTGCGCAAAGCCAATTCCAATTCCGTTGGGAAGAAGCCGTTGCTCACATGGCGAATTGGAATATCAAAAGTCGACGCATCACTGACAGCATCCAAAACACCGCCGGCTTTGTTCAGCAAAGTACTAACGTTGGTATGATCATCTTTGGCGTGTATCTAATTGCAGAAGGTGAACTTACGATGGGTGGCTTGATCGCTGCAACCATGTTGAGCGGCCGAGCGATTGGCCCGCTTGTTCAACTGTCTTTGCTTTCGACTCGTTACAACCAAGCAAAGTCATCAATGACTCTGATTGAGCAAGTGATGTCGATGCCTGATGAACAAGAAGAAGGTAAACGCTACATTCACCGTCCGATTATTCAGGGCCATATCGCGCTAGATAAAGTGACGTTCCACTACCCAGATTCACCAGTGGCTTCAATTAGAGACTTAACCCTCAATATTAGTCCTGGTGAGAAAGTAGCAATCATTGGTCGTATTGGTTCAGGTAAAACCACACTAGAACGTCTGATTATGGGCCTGTACAAGCCCACAGAAGGCCATGTACGTATTGATGACACGGATATGGAGCAACTGCATCATGTCGACGTACGACGCAATATAGGTTGTGTTCCGCAAGACAGTAACCTGTTCTACGGTTCAGTAAGAGACAACATTACTTTAGGTCGTCCTTTGGTGGATGACCGTGACGTGATGGATGCAGCAAACCGTGCGGGGGTAACCGCGTTTACTCAACAAGATCCTGCAGGTTTGGAACGCCAAGTGGGTGAAGGTGGTGCCTTGCTGTCTGGTGGACAACGTCAGTCAATTGCCATTGCTAGAGCCTTCCTTGGCCGTCCGCCAGTGTTGTTGATGGATGAGCCGACCAGTGCTATGGATAACCGTTCAGAGATGCACATCAAACACCAACTTAACCAATTGCTACCAAGCGAGACGTTGATTCTGATTACACACAAAACGTCGATGTTGGACATTGTCGATCGAGTGATCGTAATGGAGAAAGGCTGCATCATTGCAGATGGTCCAAAAGCACAGGTTCTTTCAGACCTTAAACAAGGCCGAGTGAGAGCCGTTAGTTAGAGCGCTCAAATCACCTAAATAAATCATTATCAGTAGAAACCCAAAGGGGAGCATCAGCTCCCCTTTTTCGATTTGTCAGTATCGGCACCTTAACCATACGTAACTTTGTGTTCAGCACAAAAGTCTACAAAGCAATATCCTCTTGCTCCATCTTGAATGAACATTGGATCTCGTATTGGTTGAATGAGAAAACACTTCCACCATGGGTTCGCTTGGTTGTGACTGTCTCATCACCAAATTGAATCGTCACTCGGGTATACACTTTTTCGTGTACCTCTACAGTGCATTCAGCAAGGTTGGTTGCAAACTCCGCTTCGAGTGTATCTAGCTGCGACTTTGTGTTTTCAATTGCGAGGTTATTCTTCTCACGTTGCTGCTCTATTTCTAGGGCTTGCTCTTCGCTTCTCTCTGCTTTCGGGCGCTTCTTAAATTCTAACTCTTGGCGAATCACACCCATGGTTTGCTCTTGAGTGTATTTATAAGTTTCCTTCAGCTCAGCTATCTTTTGGCGGTAACCATCGTAGCGCGCAAAACCATGTACCTTAGTTGCGGTGTCTCCCTCAACACCTAAGAAGACACATTCTACTTTTCCGCCAACTTTGGCTTCACCACCGCTTAGCGTGCCGTGTTTTTTCAAGCTGTCCATCACGATAAGGTTGTTACCACAGCGAATGTCATTACTCATACTGTGCACACCAAGTCTAAGGTCGTTGGCCGTTTGTAGCTCAGCATTCTGTGCGTAGCTTGCTGTGATAGAGCCTTTACTGAATACCTTACAACTTTTTGGCTCCCCCTCTTTAGTCGTATGGCCGATAATGCCTTTGGCGACTTTGATATCCCCCTGGGCTTGAACTTCGGCCGATTCGATAAAGCCACCAACCGTAACACTTCCGGTCGCCTTGACGATCATCCCCGGCTCGATGTTGCCAGAGACGAAGACATTACCTTTAAATTTAACATGCCCAGTTGAGACATCGACGTTGCTGACACATAAGGCGTCATCCACTTCGATGGTTCGATCTTTAATGATGGGCAATCCAGGGTGTGAGGCGAGTAGTAAATTGGGATCTTCAGGGGAGATGTAGGTGCCCTTTCCTGGCTTGATTAAACTGTCTTGCCCAGGAAGCGGTGGGATAATTCGGCCTTGAACGGTAAAGCCAGCGATACCTTTGGTAGCGGGGGTACGTTTCATTAAGTGATCATTTTGACCAACGGTAATGGTTTGTCCCAAGTCTCGCATATCAATCTTGCCTTCGTCTTTGCTGCGAGGCTTCAAGACTTGGCGAGTAATATCTTCAACCAAAGCGGCAAACTTAGCATCCTTACCTTTTACTGGTTGTGTCCCTTTAGCGACGGGCTGAGTAAACTTTTCCCCGGGCTTAAGTTTGCTACTCATCATCAGAACTTTTCTGAGCGCTAACTTATTTATTCCTTTTGTTATTTGAGCTAGAGATAAGCACTGAATGATGTCGCTACCACGCAGTGGGTGTCCATTGTAGGGACCAGTGACCACGAGACTCGCCAACATCTCATCATCAGACAGTTCGACCGCAACAGTGGCATTTCGAACTTCAGCAATCAAGATTCCTTCATAAGCTTCACCCTTACCTTCTTTAGCAAGAGTAACGAAACGCAACACCTCTTCTTCGAAAAGAAAATAGTTTGATGCATTCAAAGCTTCCAAGGTTGGTGGCAGCGTCTTGTTATCAAAGCTTGCGTCAACCACAATCCCGGTTGGCAGACATGCCATTACTTGTTGCTTGTCTTCCGACAATGTAACGATGTTATCCCACATTCGAATTGAGTATCCCTAATGACTCAGTTGTTATTCAGTCTATATAATTCATTCTGCGCTGAGTATCACATTATTAGAATAATCAGCGTCACATCACTTACTTTCGATTCTGCAAACATGACTCATAAATAAGACTTACACATTTTATGATCTGCTTCGCCTTTACAAATACATAGGAAGATTTTTTCAGAATATTTCGTGTGATTGAATGTCGATTCGATATTGGTGCAAGATAGTAAAGGCGAATAGCTTTAGAAGATTAAAGGCTGTCATGGAGAGATGAAACAGAAGTGATGTAACAGATAGTCAGGGTAAAAACGGATTTCAATATGGAGCTTCAGTTTACAGTGTAAATCCAAGATTCTAATTTACACTGTAAATCTAATTTGTAGCGGTCAGTCTATTTAAATGATGGCTAGCCTATTTACACTGTAAATTTGCTAACAGAGCATCGACATCTTTACGAAACTGAATCTCTGCTTGTTTACGACCAACCAGATTAAACTGTTCGACACAAGCCTCCCACTCTTTCTGCTGAACAACCTTTGCGATGAGTAAGTCAGAAATACCTACGTTTCGATCGTTACTGAGTAGAATCAAGTTCAGTACGCTGAAGCTGATCGCATCATAACTGTTGCCACCGTTCACGTAATTTCTAACTAACTGAGTTTCAAACTCGCTAACGGTTTGGACACTCTTTGGCAGCAGATCTCGCACCATATCGGTTTCAAGTGAAACCAAAGAACCTGAAACAAGAAAACAGTAGATACGCTCGAAATGATTTTGAACTTGGTTTATCCAGCCTTGAGAGTTTGAGTTAAGCGCCTTAACCATCAGAACCGAGTGACAGCCACTTGCCTGATCTCGCTGGTGGCCGATGTGCACAGCTTCAAATTCACTACGCCGCCAAAAAGAAATCAATTCGCTGGTCGCGCCAAAGCTTGTCGCCAGATAATCTGCTTGGCTGGTTTGCTGTGATAACTGAGCCAACATCCAACGGCCAATACCCAAACCTTGATGACGCGCTGAAACGGCAATGCGCATCACTCGAAGGCAACGACTGCTCGCCGCATGAGTACAGCCAAGTTGGTTTGCCAGTAATACTGGAGCAAGGTGACCTTGAGGCCTGCGTTTTCCAAGTTGAATTTGAGTAATCAACTCGCTGTCCAAACCACCCTCTTCCGTCACCAACATACAACCTAAACATTCACCTTGCTGCCAAGCGGCGTATAAACGGATTGCTGGATTGTTGAGAAACTGCATTAAGTCATTAGGCGAGGTCTGATAGTGCGCATCCACAAGAAGAGAAAAACATTGTTGTAGCTGCTCAGGATTAGCCAAGCATTCTGCTTTTGATAACTCGACTAAGTTTAATTTTTTGATTGCGTCAGCAGAAAAGCCATCGAGTTCATCAACCGCCGATTCAGTGACTGATGCGTCATTACCAAGTAGAAAGCAATCAAACAACCAATCCTCTAGCGGATCTTTGTTATTCCAACGAATCGGTTGTTCGAGCTTAAAGCCTTTCCACCCCGGACGATGCTCAGAAAGCCAAGACTCAAACTTAATACCGAACCCTCGCCCACTGCCTTCGTAACCATGTACCGTGGTTGAAAAGACCATACGGTGATAGATGTCGACCATGGATTTAAGCATCGGAATTGGAATTGCAGCTGCTTCGTCAACCAATAACAGATCGCAATCAGGCTTAGATTTAAGTAATTCATCTGTTGCGACGAATCTTAAACTGCCACCTTGATGACGAATGTGAGTAGCGTTTACCACTTCGCAAGATTCCAACCCTTGGCCAGCATGAGAAAATACCGGCTCTACCGCTTTCACTGAAGGTGCAGTAACAATAATATTAAAACCGTGACGCTCAACTAACAGCTGCGCTGCGGCAATACCCAATGTCGAGCTTTTACCACGCCCTCTATCCGCAGTGAGAATCAAAGGACGTTTACGATGTCCAGACACCACTTTTTTGACTAATTCAACAGCCGTGTTTTGCTGTTCAAATTTATCCAATCCGTTTTGGGCGCTTTGCATCTGAGGAAGAGCGTGAGTTGCTTGAACTACATCGCCGGCTTCATTGTGTTGTGAAACAGAAATCAGTTTATCGAAATGACGTTTTAACCAACGTTGGCCAAAGCTTTCACTATCTTCAGAGGCATTAACTTTTGGCGGCAACACCAACAACAACCCACCACCAACTAACGAACCCAACGCGGCACTAAAACCATTCGCATCGAACTGCTCTCTAAAATCACAAACAAGAACTTGGCACTCACGACCAAGCAGTTGTTGGCCTTTTTTTACTGGAGCATGAATCACACCTTCAAATGGCGTACCGCCAACCTGGAAGATGCTCGGAGTGTTTGAATCTTGAAGGAAGGTAAAAACAGCAGAGTTTTGCCAATCAAAATCGCCATCAAAGACCACGCCGTAACGGTGATCGTTATGCTGAGCAATATTAGAAAGTGTATGTAGAAAAGTGTTGGTTGGGTTTGTCATAGTTAGCGTCCAGATTCATCTAAACACAGTTTATCACAGCCAAATAAAAAGCCGCATAAAGCGGCTTTAGAGGAGTAATGAAAAGTCGTCGACTTAGTCGAGCTTCGATTGTACGAAGGCGAGGATTTCTTCCATTGTTGCGTCATCAACTTTCTTAAGGTTCAACGCCAAGTTTGAACCCTTGCGGCTGTATGATACGCGGCCCTTAATAAGCTCAACTTTTGGAGAAGCTTTCTTCGCTGGCGCTGGCGCCAATTCAAGAATCCAACCTTCCAATGTTTCGGTCACGTCTTTGGTTAGACGAGTTACGCCTTGAGCTTCGCTACGCTGCCATACAAAACCTTCAGAAGCATCACACTTAGTCAGCAGTGTTTGCTGCTGTTCACTCGTCAATCCACCAAACTGCTTGTGCAGTTTAACAATAGTTGGACGACCAAGGTCGCTCACATTTGGGTAAGCTTGTAGCAATTCAAGTGGTAGAGCAGCTGCTTTCAATGCACCACTCACTAAAGCTTCACTGCACTGGAACATTTTAGCCAGTGCTTTCTGATCTTCAGCTTCGCCTTTATCCAGCTTCGCTTGCATCTCTTTGCCCTTCTCGTAAAGAGAAAGCGGTTTATGAGCGTTAGCTACGTCTGATAGGAACTTAGCGTGTTCGCCGTTAATGTTTTCAGCAACATAGATTAGGAACTCTTTGTCAGCCAAAATACATGACATACGACGACGGCTACCATCAAGAACTTCAATCTTACCGTCTTTGTTCTTACGACCAACCGCTGGGTATTGCTGACCACGTTCTTTCAATGTTGTAAGAACATCAGAAAGCGCGTGCTCGTTTAAGAAAGATTGCTCACGAGCGTTCTCTTCAAAAACAACCGTTCGAGTAGCCACTTCAGCCGCAGGAATTCGAACCAATTCAAATGAAACCAAATCTTCGCCAGCAACAGAAAGCTCAATCACTTGAGCCTGCTCTTTTGCCGCTGTTTGCGCTTCTTGTGGTGTTGCTACGCGACGTTTGTTTGCTTTACCAAATAGCTTTGCATTTAAGTCAGATGTTTTAATTGCCATTGTTGTTATCCCTGATTAAGTGAAGGCCAGTTGCTATGTAATACGCGCTCTAATTCTAGAGCACTTTTTTGTACTGCGTCTTGAGCAACAGCTAGAGTTTTCTTACCGCCCTCAAAGTCGCTCACCGTTAGATCGAAAACCGTGCTGTAAGTGTCGGCACAGGTTTCAAAAGCACGGCTTCTTGGAATGGTTGCCATCATTACTTGGTCATTCAACAGGTAGTTCATTTCAGTCAGAACTGACACCTGTTTCTTGTTGTCGTCTTCAAACATGGTTGGCATTAGACGAACAAATTCGAGCCCTTTCCAGTCATCCGGGAACATTTCGTAAACCGTTGGTAAGTGCTGGAAGAAGTTAACCGTTGAAGCCCAATCCAAACGCTTAGCTGCACATGGAATCAGAAGTGCGTTCGACGCGTACATTGCATTCCATACTAGAGGGTCAACGTGCGGGCCGGTATCAATCATAATCACATCGAAATCATCGGCGATTTTGTCGATAAGCTTCTCTTTTAACAGACGAACAATATCAAGTGACTGATCTTGTGAAAGGCTTTGCCACGCTTCAGCGTTAAACATCGCATCTTCTGGGAAAGCAGAAATTGTCTTCAGGTTTGGATACTGAGTTGGCAATAGTACGTTCTTACGAAGAAACTCTAGATCGACATCTTGGCCTTCAGGCACATTGTCCAACATGATATCGACGGCAGAATAGATGCTGTCGTGCTCTGCCCCACTAATTTGTGGATTTAGGAACAGACGCAAAGAGCCCTGTGGGTCCAAGTCAATCAGACAGATACGGTAGCGCTTATCCAAATTCAGAGACAAACAAGCGGCTAAGTGAACTGCTGTCATTGATTTACCCGTACCACCCTTCTGGTTTTGTACGTTGATAATCCATGGCTTGTTGTCAGCGTGCTGCTTACGTTCATGGAACTTCGGCACTTCTGCCGCGTCCATCAACATGTGAGCTTCTGTCAATGAAATCGAGTAATGATTAGCGTTGTTCTTTGTGAACTGATGGCCATCAGCTTCAAGTTTAGTGATCGCTTCATCGAGCTTACGACGCGTTAAACCAGAACGAGTCTCCATCATAGCTTTAGACATTGGAGGGAAATGTTCATCACTTCGCTCTTCCAAAATAATCTCAATTCGGTCAGCCTGAACTTGTTGAGTTTGTTCGGCTAGCTGATAGAGCTTATCAATCGTTTGTTCTCTTTTCATTGCCAGTTTCCGTAATGATTAACCAAGTACAAATTGTACAGCGATTAACAACAAACACAACAAAAACATGAACATACATTTATGAGTAAAATCACATAAAATAGACCGCGTTTTTACAATTTGATGAAACATCGCCTTAGACAAACACAAAAATGACTGTTTCTATCATGTATAACCATGCTATTTCTAGTCTACATTTTAAATGTTACAGCATCACTTATTTACAATGTAAATGGAATTTCAACGAAAAACCTTCGGAACGATTGAAATACAACCGTAGATTACGGTTGGTGTGATTTGCATTCGAATTTATAGATTTTCAATCCAATAAAAATCAAAAAACACTCAATGACCAAAAAATTCAAAACAGAAGAGAAGATGGGGTGTCAAAAAACAACAGAGGATTGGAACCTAACCGGAAGAATGATCATGGAGCACATCCAGTGTAAGATAATTGATAACGCCAAATTATGAAGCATGATCAAGGCGTAAACTGAGCAATATTGATCCGAGCAACTGCACATTGAAAATGATCAACCTCCGGAAAAATGATCAAGTAAACATAGTTCCGGAAGCATGTAATTTATGAACTAAGTTACGGACAAATGCTTTTGGAATGGGGATTCAACGCCTATAAGGGCTCAATGATTGAAAATTCAATCGACACAGACCAAGAATACACAAACATGACAATTTCATGATCATGCTTCCTAGTTAAGACCCACCCGCTCTAAATACATCAAAGCAATCCATTTCCAGCGGATACAGACTAAATTTTGCACTCAATAGGGTAGGAACGATAAAAAAGTATGCTCTCTTGATCATTGTTCCGATAGATTGGCCACCACAAGTGTCCACTTAGACAAGTCAAAAGCGACTTAGAAACCGATGTTGAATTCCGATCTGTGGATAAGCTGTATAAGTATAATGATCATGCTTTCGAACCAATAATGATCATGCTTACAATGACTTAATGATCATCGTTCTGATGTTCTGTGATCATGCTTTCTTAAGTTTAATGATCATAGTTTCGGAGCCTTTATGATCATGCTTTCCAAGGCGATTTATTTTAATGCTTTAAATTCAGACACTTATAAGCAAAGTTACGTCCAGATCATTAGATCACTTAATCATTTAAGATCATATTAATCAAAAAGATCAGTTATTTAAAAGCCAATAAATTCTCTTTATTTATGATCATTCTTTCTTTATCATTCAGGAACTATAGTGAAATTACGGTTAGTGTGATACGGATCAAAAATGAAACCAGAAGAGAAATTGTTAATTAAGGCACGAAGCCACAAAGATGGTCATTTATTTGAGGTATCTGAAACAGCCGTTGAATGGATAGAACAATATCAACACTTCAAAGGTGTCACCAAAAGCATAGTTGAGCTTCTTAACCTAATTTCACTTCGTGGGTTTAGCAGTAAAGACGGGTACGTTTCCACCACTGAGATTATTGAATCAACCGATGGTCAAGTCACTCGCGCAGCCTTACAGCAAAGGCTGAGAGCTGCAGTTAATATCGGATTGTTCAAACAAATCCCCGTTCGCTTTGAAGAAGGCCTTGCTGGTAAAACCATGTTGCATCGCTTTGTGAACCCAAACCAATTGATATCGGTGCTGGGTGCCACCAGCTTAGTGACAGAAAGCGTGAAGCAAAATGAAAAGCAAAAGCGCTCTAAAGCCCTAGCTCAAACCAAAGTAAACAAGCGCTTACTGAATGAACATGGGTTGAATACCCCACCAACGATGAAAGATGAAGCGGATCAATTCATTGTTTCGCCAACCAATTGGGCGGGGATTATTGATCAAGCGTTAGCGCCACCTAGAACTCGTAAAAGCTACCAGAAATCCATGGTTTCGATCTCTGGCACTCGCGCTGTGATCGAGACACGATCTTCTAAAAATATCATGACCGTTGACGATCTGATGACGCTATTCGCGTTATTCACTCTCACCGTTCAATATCATGATCATCACCAAGATGATTACCATCTAGACGCGAAACACACGCCAAACAAAACACCACTCTACATCACTGATATTTTGTCTTTACGTGGCAAGAAAGACAGCGGCCCTGCACGTGATTCTATCCGCGACAGTATTGATCGTATCGAATTCACGGATTTCCAACTGCACGAGCTTACAGGCCGTTGGCTTAGTGAGAACATGCCAGAAGGCTTTAAGAGTGATCGTTTCCGATTCTTAGCTAGAACCATTACCGCATCGGAAGAAGCGCCTACAGAAGGCTCTGACGGCGAAATTCGCATTAAACCGAACCTATACATCCTGGTTTGGGAGCCTTCGTTCTACGAAGAGCTGCTGACGCGTGACTATTTCTTCCTATTTCCGCCAGAAATCCTGAAGCAACATACCTTGGTTTTCCAAGTGTATTCGTACTTTAGAAGCCGCATGGCACGTCGCCATTCAGATAGCATGTTGCTCAGTGAGCTCAACCAGAAATTGGCGCGTAACATCGATTGGCGTCGTTTCTCGATGGATCTGATCCGCGAGCTCAGAAAGCTGGGTGAAGTCGGGGATCAAGAAGATACCTTCCTGGTTAATCTTTGGGGTTATCACTTGACGATCACCGCGTTGATCGAAAAAGGGAAAACGACCGATTATCAGGTAGATATCAAATGTAATGTGGAAGAAGTATTACGTTACTCAAGAGCGCGTACCACTAACGCAGGTAAGCGTAATATGGCACCAACGCTGCCGAACCCACTTCGTAACGAAATGGTGTCTAAGCAGAAACTGGAAGAGCTGTCTGAGATTATCGACGGTGAGTTTGAGCCAATTCAGCGTAAAGCACCGTCGCCAAGAGGTAAATTGGGACGTCGAGTTAAGCAGCGTAAACACTCTGTTGAGATCAACGCTGACGAGATCATGATTACTCTCTCTAAATATACCTCTGCAGAGGCTCTAGAACGCAGCATAACGGCTTTATCTGCTATGACAGGGCACTCACATGCCTCAATCAAAGAAGAGTGCTCAGAGCTCATTGAGAAGCTTGATTGGTTGAGAGTAGGGGAGGACGTTATCCCATACGAAACACTGAGTCGCTTGATTGAGCTATATAACGACCGAGATAGCACCAGCAATCGACATCTGTCCATTGAACGTTTGATCTCTGGTTTAGCGGTGCGTCGTAAAGTGTGTAAACAAGTTCATGAAGGTCATTTAGACGAAAACGTGTTCCTTGCGCTCGATGAAATGGCGATTGGCCACTAGTCATTATCCTATCGCGATAAGCCTGTTTTACCGTCGCTGAATGAATAGTTTTGAACACATTAGGTGCTGATTAAAATCGCACCTAACGCTGACAAAGTGATGACAAAGTAGCGCATCTAGTTGATTATTATTTATCCTGAATAGACAACCTTTGTCCTTTCTTGTGATTAATAGATTGGCTCATATTTTGTTACATCATACTGAATAGATTTTTGCGAGTTCCCAAGGGGCTCGCTTTTTTTTGCCTAAAATTCAGTCAATCATTAAAATTCAATAGCTTACAGAGTTAAACGCCGAAGCATGATCAAGGCTCGATCATGCTTTCTACGGATCTAGCTCTGGTGAGATTCTGATTTGATACTTGATCGAGAAGGGCTTGATCAGTGGAGATGGCGTTGAATAATTCCTTGATCATCGTTTCGGGGATGGGTTGCCATAAAGCGTACATGCGACTCGATCAATTTTTCAGACTCTGCTTTCCAACGTGGTTCTTGCTGTTGGTTCGTAAACTCCAAAGCCAATACACACAAGTGTTGTAGCCGCTGTGTACACCACTCTTGCAATCCTGCTTCTGATTTTGGGTCACATGACACCGCTTGCAGCTTACTGTAGGCAAACATTAGGTATTGGTAGGCTTTATCTTGATGGCTTGAGCTGTTGGCCTCCTGCGAAGCCAACTCCGGATTCGATGAATCCGCGAGGTGGCGATAGAAAGTAAAGATTCTCAGGCATCCGTCTAGCCAACATGCGATGCCTTTGCTCTGCTCATCCGTGATCAATGGCCCCCAGAGCGCATCTGGAGGCGTTAAGATCAAAGGTTCTAACCGGTCCACTTGATCATGCTTTCGGTCTTTGTACCAATCTCCGATCCGCTCTAACCAAGTGTCTAGTTCATTCATGCAACGTTATCCCACTGTTTTACAAAGTGATTATCAGAAACTTGTTTGATTTCATGCTGTATTTCACTGCTCTGCTCTCGAATACGATCAGCGTCTATTGAATAGTTTGGCTCATTTTTGACGAGTTCGCCAAATGGCAGATCGGGATTTGGTACGGCAGAGATCAACAACTTAGTGTACGGGTGTCGTGGATTGGTTAAGATCGACTGGGTTGATCCCCATTCGACGATCTGTCCTTTGTACATAACCGCTGTCTCTTCTGCGATGTAATGTGCTGTGGCAAGATCGTGGGTTATGTACAAAAAGCCAATCCCCAACTCTTGCTTCATTTTTTGAATCAGGTTCAACACGCCAAGTCGAATCGAAACGTCCAACATCGAGGTGGGTTCGTCAGCAAGAATAACCTCAGCGCCAACGGCCAGTGCTCTCGCTAGGTTAACCCTCTGTCTTTGGCCTCCACTGAGCTCGTGCGGGTATTTGGCGAGCGTTTCGATGGGTAACTCCACCAGCGTTAATAACTCTTTGAGGCGTTCTGTGAGAGCCTGTTTAGTGGCTACCTGTTTATGGATCTTAAGTGGGCGCGTTAAATGGTGCTCAATGGTGTGAGTGGGATTAAGTGAACCAAAGGGGTCTTGAAACACCATTTGCACACGGCTGCGATAATCCAAGATATCTTTACGGCTTTTCAGCGTAGAGATGTCTCTGCCTTTGAACAGTATCTCTACCTCTGTCGCAGGGTAAACCTTGGTCATCAATCGTGCGCAGGTGCTTTTCCCGCAGCCTGATTCTCCGGCTAAGCCGAAAATCTCGCCTTAGCCTATGTGAAAGCTAACGGATTTGATTGCATTGAAAGAGGGGAAAATGAGAGTTGGATCAAACCACATTTCTTATGGGGAATCTTTTAAATATAATTGCAGAAAATGGCTTTGGCAAAGTTTAAATGAGGCATTTATTAATTAGCTTTGTGAAGCGTCGGAATCATCACACTTCAGTACAGAATTTCTTAACAAGCGAAAAAGCATTTGCTACAGATTACCTGTCCATTACATGGTGCTTTTCGGAGGAAAACATGTCCATTAATTCTATCAACCATGATGAAATGACAAATATTGCAAACAAGTGGGATGCTGAAGAAGAAGAAGTATCTTTCAAACCAGAAAAGAAAATGAAGTCTGCTGAAGCTCGTCGTCGTATCGAGACTCTAAGAGAAATTAGAGAAAGCGGTTTGAGTCTGGAAGAAGCGAGGGAGCTAGGTCTTATTCACTAATAATCCCCATTGCATTTAGAAGGGTGGCACAACGCCACCCTTTGATTTATAAGTGTTTTTTCATGTTTCCTATCCAGATTTAATCAACTCCTTGATTCTTTGGTTCACTGTTCTGTTTAGCCTAACCCTTTTGATATTACGCTTTTCAGATGAAAAACACGCACATGGCATACTCTTGAGCTAAGTTGTTTGACAGTCATATTCAACGCCACTAATTTTAAAGTTAAAGCAAAAATATGCGATGTCGTTGGTAAGGAGAAGGCTATTTCTAATTCTGTGGCTCAAGCTAAAGAAGTGCTGTTTTACGAACCCGAAGATCCGAACGGATACCTGTCAAATTTTGCCGCTTGTCCTATCAAGGTGGGTGATCAAGTTTGGGCAACCAGCGAACATTATTATCAAGCGATGAAGTTTGCCTCCGAAGCGCTACGTAATACCATTTTGGAAGCCAGTACACCTGCTGAAGCGTTCTCTTTAAGTCGTGACTACGAAGACCAAGTTCGCGAAGATTGGTATGACATTCGTGTTGAAGTGATGCAGTTTATTGTGACGGAGAAGTTCAGACAGAATCCACAGTTTGCGCTGTTTCTTACCAATACCGGAGATTCGATGATCAAAGAACATTCGCACAAAGACCACTTCTGGGGCGATGGCGGCGATGGAACCGGCGAGAACCATTTGGGTAAGATTCTGATGGCAGTGCGTCACCAGCTTCGCACTCAGCAACTGCATTTAATTGCTTCGCACTGATTCGTCGATTCAGATAGCGGCATGCTTATCATTACTCCTTAGACGCATTTAAAAGGCCGCCCTGCTATCTAGTATGAAGCAGGGCGGCCTTTTCGGTTTTAGAGAGTCAGGCATCAACGAGAGTTAACGTACGTGACTAAGCTATCCGTTGCTAAGTTCTAAGTTACGCTGGTGCTATAAGTAACTCTGTACGATGTCGTCAAGCTGTCCATCGTCTTTCATTTGGTCTAGGCGTTGGTTGATGAAGCTTTGCAGTTTAGGATCCATCTCAGGGTCAAACGCCAAATGGATAGGGTAGTTATTGATGACAGAACCAAACTCTTGCATCTGGTAATCATCAATACTCAGTTTTTGTTCGTTTAGGTTGTATTTGATTCGTGATTCCATTTCCACAAACACGGTGTCGCCAGGTGCTCGGTTCAGGACACGAAACGCAGCAGTGTAATCTTTTACTCGAATCTCGTTGAGCTTGCCCTGTTGGATATAAGGTTCCAAGTTCGGATACTCAAATCCTTTCAGCAATACTACGGCTTTCCCATCGAGATCATCGATTGTATTGAACTCAAATGGCTTTTTACCGCTGCTGAGTAATACGTGTTTTACATTGTAAATCGGGTCTTCAGATAGGTTCGCAGATTGAATATTCCCCCAACTAGGGCTGCCATAGGTAACCCAGTTTGGATTCTCTCTCGCATCGAGCTTGTCGATCATTCGATTAAAAGGGTAGGTGTGGTAGTTGATCTCATATTGGCTGTCATCAAACACGGCTTCCACAATATCTGAAACAATTCCTCTGTGAGATGACCCGTCAGTTTCGATTTGAAAAGGTTGCGCTTGGCTCGCAATAATGTAGTAGTGAAGAGGTTCGTTTGCAGAAGCATAACTGCTTGAAAACAAACTGACTATGGATGCAACGATAAGATGTTTTTTCATAACCTTCCCTAGTTATTTGATGAATGACTACTATTATACTAGTTGAGTAATTGTAGTTTGCTAGGATAACAATAATGGTAATTTGTGTATGTTGACAAAAGGAAAACGCTACGTTGGACTCTCCCGACAGTTGATCGGGATGATAATAGCGATCAGTACCTTATTCACAGTTATAGTGACAGGTCTCGGGTTGTATGTAGAGTACCAAAGTCGAGTTTCTTTTATCAGCTCTCAGATCGAGCAGGTCAAGGCTGGCTACCTTTCTGGTTTAACGGCAAGTTTGTGGGTTGAAGATCGAGAGCAATTGTTTGTGCAAGCCGAAGGCATCTCTCGCCTCCCTTCGGTCAGTTACCTTCTTATCGAATGTCCCGATGAAAAAATTCTAGAGTTAGGTCAAAAGACCGAAGGCCAATCTTATTCTCAGTCTTGGGAAATGGTGCACCAGATGGGCGGCACAGACTTCCCGTTGGCGACGCTCACGGTGCAATCAGACTTGAGCATGATCCTAGATGACTTTGAAGAACGAGTGTTATTGTTGCTCGCCTTCGAAGCCGTTAAAATCTTCTTGTTGTCTCTCGTATGTTTAACCATCGTCTATCGTCTTGTCGTAAAACGTTTGATGACTATGTCTTCCCAAATCAACCAACAACAGGTCGAAGACAACAAACCGCGCTTTATAACGCCAACTCACTCTACTTACAAAGATGAGATATCGACTCTAGAGAGTAGCTATAACCGATCGGTAGAACGTATTCGTCAACAATATCAAGAGCTGGAAAAAGCTAAAGATGTTGCTGAGGTGGCCAACCGCAATAAAAGTGAATTCCTTGCCAATATGAGTCACGAAATCCGTACACCAATGAATGGGATTATCGGGTTGTCGTCTTTGCTCTCTGAAATGGATATGCCGAAAGAGCAAAAAGAGTACATCAACATGCTCAACACCTCTTCGCTTACGTTGCTCGACTTAATCAACGACATTCTCGATTACTCGAAGATCGAAGCGGGGCGACTAGAGCTTCAGCAAGAGCCGATGAAAATGATGGGCATTGCGGCCGACGTTGAATCAACCTTTCGAGTGAAAGCCGAACAGAAAGGGCTTCGATTCCAATTAGCGATCGACCCTAAGATCCCAACCATGGTGATTGGCGACGGTACTCAACTAAGACAAGTCCTAAATAACTTAGTAGGCAACGCGATTAAATTTACCGAGCATGGCCACGTCACGCTCTCGCTTCGTTTGGAAGAGGTGGTTGAGCCTGAGCAAAAACTCAGAGTGAGGTTCGAGGTTGTCGACAGCGGTATCGGTATTGCAGAAGACAAACAGAAATCGGTGTTCGATAAGTTTCAACAAGCCGACGGCAGTACCACACGTATTTATGGAGGCACAGGGCTTGGTCTAACAATATGCGAGAAGATAGTGACATTGATGGGCAGCAAGCTTGAACTCACCAGTGTTGAAGGTAAAGGCAGTACCTTCTATTTTACGGCTGACTTTGACCCGTGTTTAGAAGCCGATGAAAGCAATATCGATTTCAATAAGGTTTCGGTTCTGCTTGTGGATGATAGCCAGCTGAACATGCGTATAACGTCTACACAGCTTCAATCCTTTGGCGTTAAGTCTGAGTGCTGTGAAACGGCAAACCAAGCGTTAGAGTTGGTTTCAGAGTCTGTGGCTAAGTCATCACCTTATGCTCTCGTTCTGATAGACAAAGTAATGCCGTCCGTTGATGGCTTTCAACTGGCGAGAAGCTTAGTTGAACGCTTTGGTAGCGAGTGTCCCAAGTTAGTGATGATCTCTGCTGACCCTAGAAAGCAAGATGAAGCTCGTGCTAAACAAGTCGGTTTTGTTGCCTACATTGCGCGTCCTTACCAAGATAATCAGCTTAAATGGACCATCAGTGAGGTACTCGCGAGAGCGGCTGATACTTCAGTCTTTACCTATCCGAACAGAGGAGAGGTTGCGTTTAAAGACAATGAACCTGTGCCGTTAAGTAAACCTGCAGCGGTTGTTAAAGATGCTCCCATTGTCTCTGTAAACGCCACACCAGCCGATAAACAAGCTCCAATTCAAGCAGAGTCAAAACCTGTCGCAGTTGCCGGAGAATTTAGTGGTACAGTTTTAGTTGTTGAAGACTCGCGAGTAAACCAACAAGTCGCCAAGATGATGCTCAAGAAGCTTGGCTTTGAGGTTGATATTGCCGACAACGGTGAAATTGGTGTCGAGAAATTCAAAGCCAACGAATACGAGATGATTTTTATGGATTGTCAGATGCCGGTTCTCGATGGCTTCGAAGCGACCAAGCAGATCCGAGCGCTCGAAGAAGGGGCTGCAAAGCATATTCCAATCATTGCGCTGACGGCCAACGTCGTGCAGCGAGACAAGCATTTGTGCTTCGATGTAGGCATGGATGAGTTTTTACCTAAACCGGTTAACCAAGGCAAACTGAGAGAGATCGTAGCGAGTTTCTTGTCGAAAGAGACGGAATCAAACAAAGAACATGAGCAGCAAATTGTTTAGTTGAGTATCTCTAATCTTACTTTCATTAAAAGAGTAATGAGGCGAATTAGACATAGTCTTTTATGCCGTTGGTTATATTTGAAGTATCGTGTGAAAGAAATGATAAAGGTGGCCTGAAAA
>NZ_JBFROH010000008.1:0-107470 GCF_041471425.1 Vibrio sp. 10N.261.52.C2
CGATGAACCATAAAAAAGGCACCGTTATTAACAGTGCCTTTACAGAAATTATTTATTATTCAGTAAATTACGCTTTGAATCTCATTGATAGATCCATTGCTTTTAGGTGCTTGGTTAAAGCGCCTACCGAGATGTAATCAACACCCGTTTCAGCAAATTCTGCGATGGTGTCTAGTGTCACGTTACCAGAGTTTTCTAGTGCAGCACGACCCGCGTTAATCTTAACTGCTTCACGCATCATGTCCGTAGTGAAGTTGTCTAGCATGATGATGTCTGCGCCAGCGTTGATAGCTTGCTCTAGCTCTTCTAGGCTCTCAGTTTCCACTTCTACAGGCTTACCCGGGTTTAGCTCTTTTGCTGTTGAAATAGCTTTCTCAATACCACCACAAGCGATGATGTGGTTTTCTTTGATTAGGTAAGCATCGAAAACCCCAATACGGTGGTTGAAACCGCCGCCACAAGCGACTGCGTATTTTAGTGCGCTGCGCAGGCCAGGTATCGTTTTACGAGTATCTAACAGGCGGCACTCTGTGTGTTTAATTTTGTCCGCGTAGATAGCTGTTGCTGTCGCACAACCAGACAGTGTTTGAATGAAGTTCATTGCGTTACGCTCGCCCGTTAGTAGCGCGCGTGCTGGGCCAGTTAGGGTGCAAAGTGTTTGGTTTGGTTCAACCTTGTCGCCATCTTCTACATTCCACTCGATAGTCACTTCACCGCCCAGTTGCTTAAACACTTCATCAGCCCAAGCTTTACCGCAGAACACGCCGTGCTCACGGGTAATAATGGTTGCACTGTTGATTGCGTCTGCAGGGATTAGACTTGCCGTAATATCAGCCGCTGGATCTAACGTGCCACCTAGATCTTCTTTGATGGTCTCAGCGACTGCACGAGTGATCTCTAGAGGCAGTTGCTCTTTTAAGTAGTCAAGGCGTTGGTGGCTGTTATGTGTGTTTTTCATCGCAAATCTAATCTTGAAAGGGAGTGGGAATGGAATGATACTCTTGCTTAACTTCAAATTAAAGAGGCTAGCGCGACTGCTCTTTGGGCAAGGTCACATCTTATTGTGCTAGCAGAAAATAAAGTGAGACCAAGATGACGATCAGCTCCAATGGATGGTATGACAACGCTCGGCATGTTCCTTCCCCGTATTTTGATGCTAGACCGAGTGCCGACGATATCTCTCTGCTGGTGGTTCACAACATTAGCTTGCCTCCGGGTCAATTTGGTGGGCCTTACATTGAACAGTTTTTTACGGGAAAACTCGACCCTGTCGAACATCCGTTTTTTAAGGTGATTCACCAAATGGGCGTTTCGGCGCATTGCTTGATTCGTCGTGATGGGGAAGTGGTGCAGTTCGTCTCTTTCTTAGACCGAGCTTGGCATGCGGGTCAATCGAGCTTCGCTGGCCGTGAAATATGTAATGACTACTCTATTGGCATTGAACTGGAAGGCAGTGACTTTGTTGCTTATACCGAGCAGCAATACCAATCTTTGGCTCAATTAACGGAGACATTGGTGTCGAACTTCCCGCAGATTACGCGTCAGCGTATCACTGGCCATCAATACATCGCTCCGCTACGAAAGACTGACCCCGGTTTGGTTTTTGATTGGAAGAAATATCAAGGCCAACTGAGTTTCTAAATCCGAATTCACAACAAGACTCTGCTCATTGAAGGGCTCTAGATAATCAACGATGAGCATAATTGTTTGTGAATTTTTGTTGTGCTTTTGTAAAGGAAGTGGTCGGACGGGGAGCATCAATAAATCGAGAGTGTGACGAGCTTATCAAACACTCATTTATTAAAACTTATGAACAGAATTTCCACCCTAAATGTGCGCTTGGTTCGATTTTTAAACGAGTGACGCTAATCTTTCTGAAACAATTCATTTTTATCCTGAAACTTTCTAGCACGAACACTCCCCAAAAGTATTACCCCTGTAAATGGTAAGACCAATTTGGTTGCTGTTTTAAATTTCATTTGTTAAATCATGGTTAATTCACGCTGTATTCTATGATGCAGGTCAATTTTAGGCTGGACAGTGGCGTTTTAATTATGTTAATTTCTGCCCAACTTAAAATTGGTATTACCAATTGTCAGCGAAGAAAAAGAAGAACAACAAACTATGGCTTATCAAAGGATTCGTCAGCCAAAACTCTCCGATGTTATCGAACAAGAGTTAGAAAGGTTGATAGTGGAAGGAACACTGGCTCCAGGGCAGCAGCTGCCGCCTGAGCGCGAACTGGCGAAACAGTTCGATGTGTCTCGACCTTCGATCCGAGAAGCGATACAACGTTTAGAAGCAAAACGCTTGCTTACTCGCCGTCAAGGTGGAGGTACGTTTGTTAGCGAAAATATCTGGAAAAGCTTTTCAGATCCTTTGCTTAATTTGTTGTCGTCCCATTCTGAAACCCAACTAGACTTGTTGGAATCGCGTCATGCGATGGAAGGGATTTCGGCTTACTTCGCGGCATTGCGTGGCACTGATGAAGACTTTGCTCGAATTCAAGCATGCCAAGAAAAAATTCGCGGTGCGCAAGATAAGGGTGATATTGAAGCCGAATCTGCAGCAGTGATGGCTTTTCTTATTGCTTTAACAGAGGCAGCGCACAATGTGGTGTTATTGCACATTGTTCGTAGCTTGGCTCCGTTACTCGAACAAAATGTCTTAGAAAATTTAAAGCTGTTGCATCGTCGTAAAGACGTTGTGGAGAAAGTGAGTATACATCGAGCTAACATTGTAGATGCGATCGTTTCAGGGCAGCCAGAACAGGCGCGTGAAATGTCACATTCTCATTTAGCTTACATCGAAGAAACATTGCTGGATTTGACCAAAGAAGAATCGCGCCGCGAACGTTCTCTACGTCGAATTCAACAGGGTAAATAGCCGTAATACTTCGGCTTTTTACGTGTTTAGTAGAATCCAACTAACAAAAAGGATAGATCGCCATGTCTGACATGAAGCATGACGTTGATGCTCTGGAAACTCAAGATTGGTTAGAAGCTCTTGAGTCAGTAGTACGTGAAGAAGGTGTAGAACGTGCACAGTTTTTACTAGAACAAGTTCTAGATAAAGCACGTTTAGATGGTGTTGATATGGCTACAGGCATCAACACAAACTACATCAACACAATTCCAGCAGCACAAGAGCCAGCTTACCCTGGTGACGTAACTCTTGAGCGTCGTATTCGTTCGATTATTCGCTGGAACGCAATCATGATCGTATTGCGTGCTTCTAAGAAAGACCTAGACCTTGGTGGTCACATGGCTTCTTACCAGTCAGCAGCAGCGTTCTACGAAGTATGTTTCAACCACTTCTTCCGTGCTCCAAACGAGACAGACGGTGGCGATCTAGTTTACTACCAAGGTCACATCTCTCCAGGTATCTACTCTCGTGCATTCGTTGAAGGTCGTCTAACTGAAGAACAGCTAGATAACTTCCGTCAAGAAGTTGATGGTAAAGGTATCCCTTCTTACCCGCACCCGAAACTGATGCCTGAGTTCTGGCAGTTCCCGACAGTATCTATGGGTCTTGGCCCTATCTCTGCTATCTACCAAGCGCGCTTCCTTAAGTACCTTGACGGCCGTGGCCTGAAAGAAACTTCAGCGCAACGCGTATACGCGTTCCTAGGTGACGGTGAGATGGATGAGCCAGAATCACGTGGTGCTATCTCTTTCGCTGCGCGTGAGAAGCTAGACAACCTATGTTTCCTAATCAACTGTAACCTACAGCGTCTAGACGGCCCTGTAATGGGTAACGGTAGCATCATCCAAGAACTTGAAGGCCTATTCAAAGGTGCAGGTTGGAACGTTGTTAAAGTTATCTGGGGTAGTAACTGGGATTCTCTACTAGCTAAAGACACTACTGGTAAGCTTCTTCAACTAATGAACGAAACTATCGATGGTGACTACCAAACATTCAAATCTAAAGATGGCGCATACGTACGTGAGCACTTCTTTGGTAAGTACCCAGAAACAGCTGCACTAGTTGCAGACATGACTGATGACGAAATCTTCGCTCTTAAGCGTGGTGGTCACGATTCTTCTAAACTGTTTGCTGCATTCAACAATGCTAAAGAGACAAACGGTAAGCCAACTGTAATCCTAGCTAAGACTGTTAAAGGTTACGGCATGGGTGATGCAGCTGAAGGTAAGAACATTGCACACGGTGTTAAGAAAATGGACATGACTCATGTTCAACACCTACGTGATCGCCTAGGCCTAGAAGACATCCTTTCAGATGAGAAGATCGCTGAACTTCCTTACCTGAAATTGGAAGAAGGTACGCCTGAGTACGAATACATGCACGCTCGTCGTAACGCTCTACACGGTTACACACCTGCACGTCTTCCTAAGTTTACTCAAGAGTTCAAGGTTCCTGAGCTAGACGCATTCGCACCTCTACTAGGTGAACAGAAGCGTGATATCTCTACAACTATGGCTTATGTACGTACGCTAAACATCCTTCTTAAAGATAAGAACATTGGTAAGAACATCGTTCCTATCATCTGTGATGAAGCTCGTACATTCGGTATGGAAGGTCTATTCCGTCAGGTTGGTATCTACAACCCACACGGTCAAGAATACACACCTGAAGATAAAGGCATCGTTTCTTACTACAAAGAAGCAACGTCTGGTCAAGTTCTTCAAGAAGGTATCAACGAACTAGGTTCTATGGCTTCATGGGTTGCTGCTGCAACTTCATACAGCACAAACGATCTACCGATGATCCCGTTCTACATCTACTACTCAATGTTCGGTTTCCAACGTATTGGTGACATGGCATGGCTAGCAGGCGACCAACAAGCTCGTGGCTTCCTACTAGGTGCTACTGCAGGTCGTACAACACTGAACGGTGAAGGTCTACAGCACGAAGATGGTCACTCGCACATCCAAGCGAACACTATCCCGAACTGTATCTCTTACGACCCAACGTTTGCTTACGAGCTAGCGGTAATCATGCAAGACGGTATCCGTCGCATGTACGGTCCTGAGCAAGAGAACGTTTACTACTACCTAACAGTAATGAACGAGAACTACGCAATGCCAGCAATGCCAGAAGGCGCTGAAGAAGGCATCCGTAAAGGTATCTACAAGCTTGAATCTCACGCTGGTGCTAAGGGCAAAGTTCAACTAATGAGCTCTGGTACTATCATGAATGAAGCGCGTAAAGCGGCTGAAATTCTAAGCGAAGAGTACGGCGTAGCATCTGACGTATTCTCTGTAACGTCGTTCAACGAACTAACTCGTGACGGCCAAGCGGTAGAACGTGACAACATGCTTCACCCAGAAGCTGAAGAGAAAGTACCGTACATCACGACTGTTCTTGGTAAAGAACCTGCAATCGCAGTGACTGACTACATGAAGAACTACGCTGAGCAAGTACGTGCGTACATGCCAACTGAGTCTTACAAAGTACTTGGTACAGATGGTTTCGGCCGTTCTGACAGCCGTGCAAACCTACGTCGTCACTTCGAAGTGAACGCTGGCTACATCGTAGTTGCAGCTCTAACTGAACTGGCTAAACGTGGTGACATCGAGAAATCTGTAGTTGTTGAAGCAATTGCTAAATTCGATATCGACACTGAAAAAACTAACCCGCAATACGCATAAGACTGGCATTAAGGTAGGTAAATACAATGACAATCGAAATTAATGTACCAGACATCGGTGCTGACGAGGTTGAAGTAACTGAGATTCTTGTAAACGTTGGCGACAAGGTTGAAGAAGAGCAGTCACTGATCACTGTTGAAGGCGACAAAGCTTCAATGGAAGTTCCTGCGTCTCAAGCGGGTATCGTTAAAGAAATCAAAGTAGCGGAAGGCGATTCTGTTTCTACTGGTTCTCTTATCATGATCTTCGAAGCGGAAGGTGCTGCAGCAGCACCGGCTGCTCCAGCAGTTGAAGCGGCGGCACCAGTTGCAGCTGCTCCTGCAGCGGCAGCTGAGCTTAAAGAAGTTCACGTTCCTGACATCGGCGGTGATGAAGTTGAAGTAACTGAAATCATGGTTGCTATCGGTGACGCAGTAGAAGAAGAGCAATCTCTTCTTACTGTTGAAGGTGACAAGGCTTCAATGGAAGTTCCTGCACCATTCGCTGGTATCGTTAAAGAAATCAAGATCGCTTCTGGTGACTCAGTATCGACTGGTTCTCTAGTAATGATTTTCTCTGTAGAAACAGGTGAAGTAGCGGGCTCTGGCGCTCCAGTTGCATCAGCTCCTGCTCCAGCGGCGGCACCAGTTGCAGCGGCTCCAGCAGCATCAGCTGAAAAAGAAGTAAACGTTCCTGATATCGGTGGTGACGAAGTAGAAGTTACTGAAATCATGGTAGCGGTTGGCGATACAGTAGAAGAAGAGCAATCTCTAATTACTGTTGAAGGCGACAAAGCTTCAATGGAAGTTCCTGCACCATTCGCTGGTACAGTAAAAGAGATCAAGATTGCAGCTGGCGACAAAGTGTCAACTGGCTCTCTAATCATGACTTTCGTCGTGGCCGGCACTCCGGTTGAAGGCGCAGCGCCTGCTCCTGTTGCAGCACCTGCACAAGCAGCAGCTCCAGCGGCGGCACCTGCTCCTAAAGCAGAAGCACCTGCAGCGGCTCCAGCAGCAGCTGGCGACTTCCAAGAGAACGGTGACTACGCGCACGCTTCTCCAGTAGTTCGTCGTCTAGCTCGTGAATTTGGCGTTAACCTTTCTAAGGTTAAAGGTACTGGTCGTAAGAGCCGTATCCTTAAAGAAGACGTTCAGTCTTACGTTAAAGATGCACTTAAGCGTCTTGAGTCTGGTGCAGCTGCATCTGGCAAAGGCGGCGACGGTTCTGCTCTTGGTCTACTACCATGGCCAAAAGTTGACTTCAGCAAGTTCGGCGAAACTGAAGTTCAGAAGCTTTCTAAGATTAAGAAGATCTCTGGTGCTAACCTGCACCGTAACTGGGTAATGATCCCTCACGTTACACAATGGGACAACGCAGACATCACTGAGCTAGAAGCATTCCGTAAAGAACAGAACGCAATCGAAGCGAAGAAAGACACTGGCATGAAGATCACTCCACTTGTGTTCATCATGAAAGCTGTTGCTAAAGCGCTAGAAGCATTCCCAGCGTTTAACTCTTCTCTTTCTGAAGATGGCGAAAGCATCATTCTTAAGAAGTACGTAAACGTGGGTATCGCTGTTGATACACCAAACGGTCTAGTTGTTCCTGTCTTCAAAGACGTGAACAAGAAAGGCATTTACGAGCTATCTGAAGAGCTAATGGCTGTTTCTAAGAAAGCACGTTCTGGTAAGCTAACAGCGGCAGACATGCAAGGCGGTTGTTTCACAATCTCTAGCCTTGGTGGTATTGGCGGTACTGCATTTACTCCAATCGTAAATGCTCCAGAAGTAGGTATCCTAGGTGTATCTAAGTCTGAAATTAAGCCAGTTTGGAATGGTAAAGAGTTCCAACCACGTCTACAGCTTCCACTGTCTCTATCATACGACCACCGTGTGATCGATGGTGCTGAAGGTGCACGCTTCATTACTTTCCTAAACAGCGCACTATCTGACATTCGTCGTCTAGTACTGTAATTGAGAAAGTAATTATTAAGGTGACTTTCGGGTCACCTTAATTCTTTATATAAAGACTATTTTTAGACAACAGTTTCCTGCATTTCTCATAATCTGATGGGGAATTGTTGTCTAGCTCACAGGCTAACTTAAAGCTACTTTCACACTGTTAACATCTCTGTAAAATGTTTCCTGTTTGAAAGCCCAATAATTTTAAGAACATCTACTCAGCCTGTTAGGGATAATGACTACAAGAGGTCACAATGAGCAAAGAAATTAAAGCCCAAGTTGTTGTACTTGGTTCAGGTCCTGCTGGTTACTCAGCGGCATTCCGTTGTGCGGATTTAGGTCTAGAAACAGTACTAGTTGAACGTTACAGCACTCTTGGTGGTGTATGTCTAAACGTTGGTTGTATTCCATCAAAAGCACTTCTTCACGTTTCTAAAGTAATCGAAGAAGCTAAAGCGATGGCAGAGCACGGCGTTGTATTCGGCGAGCCACAAACGGACATCAACAAGATCCGTATCTGGAAAGAAAAAGTAGTTGATCAACTAACTGGCGGTCTTGGCGGTATGGCTAAGATGCGTAACGTTACTGTTGTTAACGGTTTCGGTAAGTTCACTGGTCCTAACAGCATTCTTGTTGAAGGCGAAGGCGAAGCAACAACTGTTAACTTCGACAACGCAATCATTGCTGCGGGTTCTCGCCCAATCAAACTTCCTTTCATCCCACATGAAGACCCACGTATTTGGGATTCTACGGATGCACTAGAACTAAACGAAGTACCTGAAAAACTGCTTATCATGGGCGGCGGTATCATCGGTCTTGAGATGGGTACGGTTTACCACTCTCTAGGTTCTAAAGTTGAAGTTGTAGAGATGTTCGATCAAGTTATCCCTGCTGCGGATAAAGACATCGTTAAAGTTTTCACTAAGCGCATTAAGAACAAGTTCAAGCTAATGCTTGAAACTAAAGTGACTGCTGTTGAAGCAAAAGAAGACGGTATCTACGTTTCAATGGAAGGCAAAAAAGCACCAGCTGAAGCTGAACGCTACGATGCTGTTCTTGTTGCTATCGGTCGTGTTCCAAACGGTGCACTTATCGACGCTGAAAAAGCGGGTATCGAAGTTGATGAGCGTGGTTTCATCAATGTTGATAAGCAAATGCGTACTAACGTTCCTCACATCCACGCGATCGGTGATGTTGTTGGTCAACCAATGCTTGCTCACAAAGGTGTGCATGAAGGTCACGTAGCTGCTGAAGTTATCTCTGGTAAGAAGCACTACTTCGACCCTAAAGTAATCCCATCAATTGCGTACACTGAGCCAGAAGTTGCTTGGGTAGGTAAGACTGAGAAAGAAGCAAAAGCGGAAGGCATCAATTACGAAGTTGCTACTTTCCCTTGGGCTGCTTCTGGTCGTGCAATCGCTTCTGACTGTGCAGACGGCGTGACTAAGATGATCTTCGATAAAGATACTCATCGCGTAATCGGTGGTGCTGTTGTTGGTACTAACGGTGGTGAACTTCTTGGCGAAATCGGCCTAGCAATCGAAATGGGTTGTGATGCAGAAGATATCGCTCTTACTATCCACGCTCACCCAACTCTACACGAGTCTGTTGGTCTAGCTGCGGAAGTATTCGAAGGTTCAATCACTGACCTTCCAAACAAAAAAGCAGTGAAAAAGAAGAAGTAATTCTTTCTTAGTCACTCGCTAATGTTTTTAAAAGCCGCTGATTTGTCAGCGGCTTTTTTATGTCTGAAGTAAGGCGCAGGAACGTTTCACTCCGAGATGCGAGTACGCTGCGCTCCGGGATACGAAGAGCGAGTGCTAAAAACAAAAAAGGATTGACGCAATACGCCAATCCCTAAGTTTTTTTCGAAGACCGAATTTCAAATCTATTTATAAATGCACAGCATGTTCAAATAGCTATCCGTTAAGCTTGAAAGCTCTTCTGGCGTTTCTACACGTTTCGCTTGGATGAATAGCGAGTAGCAAATGCCGTGGAATAGATTCGCTAGATGTTTAGGGTCGTGATCGTCACAGACTTCGCCGCGTTCAATCGCTTTGCTAAACATGTTTTGTACTAACATTTGGTTAGTGCGGTTCGTTGTTACGAATAGCGGCCATACTTCATCACGAGTCGAAGCGCTCCATTCGAACCATACATTTAACCAATGGCTATCTTGAGCCACTAACGTCACCATTTCAGTCGCAATATTATGTAGGTTTTGTTTTGCGTGAATATCCAGATCGATATTGTCTGAAAGGAAGTTAGAGAATTGGCGTACAACGTGATTTAGTACTTCATCAACCAGATCTTCACGGGTTGGGAAGTAGTTAAATACCGTTGCGACAGACACCTGAGCGATGTCTGCAATATCAGCGTGTCCACCACGACCGATGCCGCGGCGAGAGAATACCTCAAGAGCGATTTCCATCAATTGAAGTTTTCTTTTTAAAGGTGAAAGCCTAGTTCTAGGTCTCTTAGATATTGAGTCCATTTTATTTTCCTTGCCAACGAAATTTTTATATTAATGATTTTATTATTATTTAAGCCAAGATGAGTGTAATGGTGCATATGCGAATGGTCAATCCTTTCAGCTTGTTTTATAGACAGTTACATCAAACTTGATACATAAAGCGTGATCAGCATTGATGTGAAAGGAGACGAGTATTGGATAAGGCACCAGCGCACATTTCGTGGAGAATCTGACAGTAAATTCGAACCATAAGGTGGTGTGGGTATTTGAGCAGTGCTAGACTTACGCACAAAATTGAGCGACACAACTGACGAAACTGTCAACATTCGTCGCAATCACCAAATAAAATGAGAGCAGTATGAAGCATACAGTTGAAGTCATGATCTCTGAGCAAGAAGTTCAGGATCGAGTGAACGAACTAGGCAAACAGATCACGGAACACTACAACGGTAGTGAAGATCTAGTTTTAGTTGGCTTATTGCGTGGATCTTTTGTCTTTATGGCAGATCTTGCTCGTGCTATCGATTTAACTCACCAAGTTGATTTCATGACCGCGTCTAGCTACGGCAACGGCATGGAAAGCTCACGTGATGTTCGTATTTTGAAAGATCTTGATGATGATATCCAAGGTAAAGACGTTCTACTTGTAGAGGATATTATCGATACAGGTAACACGCTGACTAAAGTAAAAGAGATTCTGAGCCTACGTGGTCCTAAGTCTATCGAAATTTGTACGCTATTAGACAAGCCTTCTCGCCGTGAAGTGACTGTCGATACAAAATGGATTGGTTTTGAGATCCCAGACGAGTTTGTTGTTGGTGTTGGTATCGACTACGCACAAAAATATCGTCACCTACCGTACATCGGTAAGGTAGTACCTCAAGAGTAATCATTACGCTTGTGGTTTAGAAGTCATTAAAAAGCCCGCTTGATGCGGGCTTTTTGTATATATGACGGAATGGGTTAGCTTTGTTGACTAAGAAGAGGCGTCGTTAAGATCTTGTTTAATGCATCTAAGTGACTGTTCTCTAAAGTATCGTTACTTGAGCAACGTACGCCAAGGTCCTGTAGCTTGCCATCGCCAATACCATAAACCACACCATGGATTTCAACGTCTTGGCCACGCTCCCACGCATTTTGCATAATGGTTGAGTTACCTAGGTTATAAACCTGTTCTGCGACGTTAATTTCGCATAACTTGTCACCCCATTGCTCACGAGGAAGCCCCTCGATTTGCTTGCGGTATTTTAGGTAATTGTCACGGATGTGCAGTAACCAGTTGTTGATAAGACCAAGTTTAGGGTTATCAATCGCCGCGTTAACACCGCCACAACCGTAGTGACCACAGACAATAATGTGTTTCACTTTAAGCACATCTACTGCGTACTGAACAACAGATAGACAGTTTAGGTCTGTATGAACCACTTGGTTGGCCACGTTTCGGTGAACAAACAGTTCTCCAGAATATAAGCCAGTCAGGCGCTCGGCTGGAACTCGGCTATCTGAACAACCTATCCATAGAAAACCAGGGCTTTGACCCTCTTCAAGCGTTGTAAAATACTCAGGTCTTTCAGAGCGAATTTCTTCAGACCATTTGGAATTGTTCTCAAAAAGCTGTTTTATTTCTGGCATCTTGCTTCTTACATCCCTCAATTAAGATGCTTAACTATACACAATGTTACAAATTCAATCTCGTAAAAACTGCGTCAAAATGTACTCATCTGACGTGTTCTAGTACGGAAAATCATAAACTTAGCCCACTATCAATAATCCGGTTATAAGACATGAATAATGTGATTGAATTAACACTTTCTGAACACTTGATACATTTGCTAAAGTGATAAGGTTTGTCATTTCATCATCAGGAAGGTGTGTTTTGTTTGGAAGTCGTTTTACGGATATCAATCTCAAAGGGGATATGTTTGGCGGTGTAACTACAGCCATCATCTCGTTACCTTTAGCATTGGCATTTGGTGTTGCTTCTGGCGCGGGAGCTGAAGCTGGCTTGTGGGGCGCCATTATGGTTGGCCTATTTGCAGCATTGTTTGGCGGTTCGAGTAGTTTGATTTCTGAACCTACCGGCCCGATGACGGTGATCATGACTGCCGTAATGACGAGTATGGTTGCTAAATATCCTGAAACGGGTATGGCAATGACCTTTACTGTCGTGATGATGGCCGGTGCATTCCAGATATTACTTGGTACGTTAAAGCTAGGAAAATACGTCACTTTGATGCCATATAGCGTGATCTCCGGATTCATGTCGGGCATTGGCGTTATTCTGATTATCTTGCAGCTGTCTCCATTGTTAGGGCATGCCGCTCCATCCGGTGGTGTAATGGGCACGCTCTCTGCTTTACCTGATACGCTAGCAAACTTAAAAGTGAGTGAGCTATTTCTAGGTGCTCTGACACTCGGTATTCTTTTTGGCTTCCCCGCTAAGTATCGTAAGTATGTGCCTGCTCAACTGGTCGCGTTAGTGGCTGTAACGCTCTTGTCCGTCATTATTTTTGATACCGACTCTATTCGCCGTATTGGTGAAATCCCAGCTGGTTTACCTTCCCTCGTTATCCCTACGATCAGCGCTGAACAGTTTACTACTATGGTTATCGATGCCTTGGTGCTTGGTACATTAGGTTGTATTGATACGCTTTTGACCGCGGTTATCGGAGATTCATTGACTCGTAAAGAGCATGACTCAGACAAAGAGCTTCGTGGCCAAGGCATTGCCAATATGATCTCTGGCCTGTTTGGTGCACTACCTGGCGCGGGTGCCACTATGGGGACTGTAACCAATATTCAGGTGGGAGCGCGTTCTCCGCTTTCAGGTGTTATTCGAGCTTTAGTACTTGCGCTCGTGGTATTGGTTGCAGGTGGTTTAACAGAACCGATTCCTATGGCAGTGCTGGCTGGTATCGCGATGTATGTTGGTTTCAATATCCTAGATTGGAGCTTTATCCAGCGCGCGCACAAGGTTAGCTATGCCGGCATGGGCGTGATGTACGGCGTGATGCTATTGACTGTGTTTGTTGACTTGATTATTGCCGTTGGACTGGGTGTGTTTATCTCGAATATTCTGATTATTGAAAGATTAAGCCGAGAGCAAGCCAGACAAGTTAAGGCGATCAGTGATGGTGATGATGAAGACGATATCCCATTGACTGATAGCGAACGTCAGTTACTCGATAGTGCCAATGGTAAGGTGCTATTCTTCTACCTATCAGGGCCGATGATATTCAGCGTTTCAAAGGCGATTTCACGTCAGCACTCAAGTATCTCTGACTATGAAGCGATGATTCTAGACCTGACAGATGTACCTATGATTGATGTCACTGTTGGCCTAGCGCTAGAGAATGCGATTAAAGATGCATTGGATGCGCAGTGTGAGGTGTATCTGCTGTGTCCTAATGAGAATACTCGTCAACAACTAGAGAAGTTCCACGTGATTGACCTAGTACCTGAATCCAACACTTATCGATTCAGATATGAAGCCCTGACGGCAGCAACAAGCTATGTCGACAGAGATGAGCATCAATTTGAGTCAGTTTAATTTTTCAGTAATAAGCTGATATGAATGACCTGATATGAATAAGCCATAGACGCTCACTTCAAGACTGATCATTAATGCCGTTAAGTGAATCACTTAGCGGCATTTTTATATTTATTGAACGTTGATTTAGTCTTCACGTAGCCAAGACGCTTATTTGTTTTCGAAAGAAACTCTCACACGATATTTGTATTAATCGTCAATCAACGATAAACTTGTTTGCAAAATGGCCGAGTTAACAAGTTTGGGTTAGTTTTCTGCTAGCTCGTTTTAAGCATTACTCTCTTCCTCAAGCTCGGTCGTCTACATCTTATCTATAGCAAATGGCAGTCTATCTCTATGTATGCATTAGAAATTGAGCAATTAAGAAAAACTTATGCTGGGGGCTTCGAGGCTCTTAAGGGCGTTAGTTTACAAGTAGAAAAAGGCGACTTTTACGCACTACTTGGTCCCAATGGTGCGGGTAAATCAACCACCATTGGTGTTATCTCTTCACTGGTAAATAAAACGTCAGGCAAGGTTAAAGTGTTCGGCTACGACATTGATACCGATCTGGAATTGGCGAAGCAGAACTTAGGCCTTGTGCCTCAAGAGTTTAACTTTAACCCGTTTGAAACCGTTGAACAGATCGTGCTGCAACAAGCGGGTTATTACGGCGTGCCAAAAGCATTAGCGAAAGAGCGAGCGAAAAAGTACCTATCTCAACTCGATCTGTGGGAAAAGCGTGGCGAACGCGCGCGTAACTTGTCTGGTGGTATGAAGCGTCGTTTGATGATCGCGCGTGCATTGATGCATGAACCTCATTTGTTGATTCTTGATGAACCGACAGCAGGCGTTGATATTGAACTACGTCGTTCAATGTGGGAATTCCTAAAAGAGATCAATGAGAAGCAGGGCATTACCATTATCTTGACCACGCACTACCTAGAAGAAGCAGAAATGCTGTGTCGCAACATTGGTATCATCAATCGCGGTGAGCTGATTGAGAACACAACAATGAAAGCGCTGTTGGGCAAATTGAGTGCTGAGACCTTTATTCTGGATCTGGAAGAGGGCACGACTGAACCTAAGCTTGAAGGCGTGAATAGCCAAGTGATGGTCAATGGCTCGCTAGAAATCGAAATCGACAAGAACCTAGGTTTGAATACCATCTTTGCTCAATTGAGCGAGCAACAGGTTAAAGTCCTCTCTATGCGTAACAAAGCAAACCGTCTAGAAGAGCTATTTGTGAGTATCGTCCGTGAGGGGAGTAAATAATATGTACAGCCTATATTGGACCGCTTTCTGCAGTTTGTTGACCAAAGAGATCAATCGCTTTACTCGTATCTGGGTGCAGACTCTGGTGCCGCCAGCGATTACCATGACGCTTTACTTCATCATCTTCGGTAACCTGATTGGTGCGCGTATTGGTGAAATGAACGGCTTTAGCTACATGGAATACATTGTTCCCGGTCTGATCATGATGTCGGTGATCACCAACTCATATTCCAACGTTGCTTCATCGTTCTTTAGTGCCAAGTTCCAGAAGAACATTGAAGAGCTGCTTGTAGCGCCTGTTCCTAACTACGTGATTATCGCCGGCTTCGTAATGGGTGGTGTGGTTCGTGGATTGTTAGTGGGTACCATAGTAACCTTCGTGTCGTTGTTCTTTGTCGACTTACAAGTTGACCATTGGGGCGTGATCATTGCGACGGTATTTTTAACGTCGGTAGTATTCGCTTTGGGTGGCTTGATTAACGCGGTATTCGCACGCACGTTTGATGATATCTCTATTATCCCAACCTTTATCTTAACGCCGCTGACGTACCTTGGTGGTGTGTTCTACTCGATCAGTCTATTGCCTGAATTCTGGCAAGGTGTATCGAAGTTGAACCCTATCGTGTACATGGTTAACGCGTTCAGATATGGCTTCTTGGGTGTGTCTGATGTGGGGATCGTGACGTCGTTTGGCGTACTAGGTGTGTTTATCGTGCTGTTGTATGGCATTGCACACTACCTAGTGACAAAGGGTATTGGCTTACGTAGCTAACCTTTGGTTCATCTAAGTAACAGGTAAAGAAAAGGTCGATATAACATCGACCTTTTTTATGTTTTGCGTTTGGTGTTTTTGTTTTGCGTTAAGAGCAGAAGCCGACTATTCAGTCGTTTCTTCTTTCACTTCTTCTTTGGTTTCCGTTACCAAATCGAGAACTTGGTTATCGATAAGACGCGTCTTACCTAGGAAAGCCGACATTAGAATCACTGCTTGAGTTGATTCTGAAGTGATCGCTTGCAGAGTTTTAGCATCACAAATGAAGATTTCGTCAGGTTGAAGATCTGCAGCGCGTAGCTGGTCAGTAGCATCTTCAATCACTGATGCGTAATCATCGCGACCACCACGAATAGCGCTGCTGATCCAGCGCATAGTACGCGCTAAAACGGGCGCTCGTTGGCGCTCGTCAATCGTTAGGTTGCTATTGCGAGAGCTCATTGCCAAACCATCCATTTCACGAACGGTCGCAACGCCGACAACTTCAATGTCTAATGCTAAATCAGTGGTCATCTGGCGAATAACAGCAAGTTGCTGAAAGTCTTTCTCGCCGAAGCATGCAAAGTCTGGCTGAACGATATTAAACAGTTTAGTGACAATGGTTGATACACCACGGAAGTGACCTGGACGAGAGGCACCTTCAAGCATGTGAGATATGCCAGGGACCTCAACAAACGTCTGCTTGTCTAATCCATCTGGGTACATCACCTCTGGCGTTGGTGTAAATACTAGCTCAACCCCTTCACCTGTTAGTTTGCTTAAATCTGCTTCTAACGTTCGAGGGTAGTTGTTTAGGTCGTCTGCACGGTCAAACTGCATTGGGTTTACAAAGATGCTTACCACAACGATGTCGGCCAGTTCACGAGCTTTCTTTACCAGAGTCAGGTGGCCTTCATGCAGGTTTCCCATTGTCGGTACAAAAGCAACCGTACGTCCATCACGCTTAAACTGTTTAATCTGCTCACGAAGAGCCGCTATTTCAGCAAAAGTTTGCATACTTACTCCTAAGCGATTGTATGAGCTTCATCAGGGAAGCGCGCGCTCTCTACTTCTTCTTTGTATAGAGCTACTGCCTTACGCATATCACCTGTTTCTGCTAGGAAGTTCTTAGAGAACTTCGGCATGTAGTTCGCAGAAATACCGAACATGTCATGCATAACCAAGATCTGACCATCGGTAACATTACCTGCGCCGATACCGATAACCGGTACGTCACAAGCTTCTGTAATTCGTTTTGCCAATGAAGCTGGCACACATTCAAGTAGAACGATTTGAGCGCCTGCGTTTTGCAGTGCTAACGCGTCAGCAACCATTTTGTCGGCTTGCTCGTCGTCACGACCTTGAATCTTGTAACCACCAAAAATGTTCACAGACTGGGGCGTCAAGCCTAAGTGTGCACATACTGGTACTGCACGTTCTGTTAGCATCTTCACAGTATCAACCAACCAGCTTCCGCCTTCGATTTTTACCATGTTCGCACCAGCACGCATCAAAGTCGCTGCGCTCTCACAAGCTTGTTCTGGCGTCGCGTAGCTCATGAAAGGCATGTCAGCCATAAGAAGACAATTTGGGCTACCAGCACGCACTGAGCGAGTATGGTAAGCAATGTCTTCAACGGTTACTGGTAATGTATCGTTATGGCCTTGTAAAACCATACCCAGTGAATCACCGACAAGCAGAACTGGCATTTCTTGGCTTTCGAATAATTGAGCAAAGCTCGCATCATAAGCTGTCGAAGTCGCAAATTTACGGCCTTCACGTTTGCATTTGATCAGGTCGTTAATGGTTACTTTTTTCATTGGTTTTCCTTAATGCGCTTGGCTATTGTTGCCAAACATTGAGCCCGTTCTTATCTACTATTTTCAGTAGTTCTGTCAGCTCAGTCCCATCAGGGAGTTGTAAACTTGGTGCGATTTCAGCAAGCGGGTAGAGTACAAACTCTCGTTCTTTCATTCCATAATGAGGAACGATTAAGCGCTCTGAATCGATCACCTCATTGCCGTATAGCACAATGTCGAGATCCAAGGTTCTTGGTCCCCAACGTTCGTCTTTACGGACGCGCCCTTGCTCTAGTTCGATCTTTTGAGTGCAATCAAGCAGTTCAATTGGCGTTAATTCGGTTTGGATAGCGACTACCGCGTTGATGTAGTCTGGTTGATTTTGCGGTCCCATTGGAGTGCTACTATATAGCTGAGAGGTCGCAATAAACGTTGATCGCGGTAGGCTTTTTAGCGTTTCGATAGCCAAATTTGCTTGGCTAACTGGGTCGGCAAGGTTGCTGCCGACCGCAATGTAAGCAGTTATCATTCGGATTGCTTACTCTTTTTGTTTCGGTAAGTCTTACGGCGACGATGGCCTGACTTTGATGGTGCTGCAACGTCGTTAGCCATTGCTTGACGCATGTTGCGACCCGCAGTCTGATAACGCTCCCACCATTTTGCTAACTCTTTGGTTTCGCCACCTTCAATCTCACCACGCATTTCTAGGAAATCGTAGCCTGCACGGAATTTGTTTAATTCCATTAGACGAACAGCGCGTTTACCGTTGCGACGAGGCAGTCGAAGTTGCAGTTGCCAAACTTCGCGAATGGTTGCTGTGTGACGACGAGGAATAGCAATAGACTTTACTTGCTGATCTAGAATGATGTTACTCGCTTCCATGATCGCATCGTAGTGTGCCATACCCTGTTCAGCGACAAGTTTGTCTGCCAGCTTGTTCATTGGGTACCAAAGCATCGCTGCGAACATGAATGCTGGGTTTACTCGCTTACCATCTTCGATGCGAAGGTCGGTTGAATCGAGAACCAAATCAAGCATCTGCTCTGTGTGTGAGTCGTAATCTTCGGTGAAGTGCTCCGCTACCGCTGGGAACATCTGTTGGAATAGATTGTACTCGCGCATCAAGTGGTAGGTTTCTAAACCGTGACCTGATTGCAGTAATTTCAGAGACTCTTCGTAAAGGCGCGCTGCTGGGATATCTCTTAGAAGGTGAGCTAACTCTTCAATCGGGTCAGCCGTGTCTTCTTCGATGTCGAAATCCAGTTTAGCGGCGAAGCGCATTGCACGTAGCATACGTACTGGGTCTTCGCGGTAACGCGTTTCTGGATCGCCAATCAGGCGGATCAGTTTATCTTCTAAATCTTCTACACCACCCGCGTAATCGTGGATGCTGTAGTCTGCAATGTTGTAGTACATCGCGTTGATTGTGAAATCACGACGCTCTGCATCTTCATCAACACTGCCGTACACGTTATCGCGAAGTAGCATGCCTTCTTTCGATTGTGCAGAAACGTTCTTCGATGGTTCTTGGTGGTGACCACGGAAAGTTGCCACTTCAATGATGTCGCGACCAAACATGATATGTGCCAAGCGGAAACGGCGACCGATAAGACGACAGTTTCTGAAGAGGTGTTTGATTTGCTCTGGCGTTGCGTTGGTCGCAATATCAAAATCTTTTGGCTGAGAGCCTAATAAGATATCGCGCACACCACCACCGACTAGAAATGCGTCAAAACCCGCACCATTCAGGCGATATAGCACTTTTAGTGCGTTGTCGCTGATCTGCTTGCGTGAAATATTGTGCTCTTGACGAGTATAAATATTCAGAGCTAATTCGTGGAATCCGCGTTGTTCGCTTGGGGTATTGTCGTTTGTATTCATTAGTTTAGAACAAAGTAGGTATCGCCAACTTTGTTTTTCTCTTAGTCCAAAGTGGTAGTGCAGAGTTTAATTGCGGCTAATAATAGCTTAGCGCGAGCCATTTGAGAACATCGTCTGCTTAACCACAGTGGTTGGTTATGGCATTTTTATGTGTCGTTTTTGCTATTTGCCGTGAGTTTCGAGCTAATTACAGTGCTCTTTTTGTAAACTATCAGGTAACTGACTGACGTTCCATTGCTGGCAGCCCCACAATAAAATCTCATCCATTGAAGCCTCATAAAGGGCCGTCGGGATATCAAAACCTAAGAATCGCATCGCGTTGAGTAACGTTGGTTTTGGGTTGTCTAGATCTATCGCGGTGGCATGGTTCTGTTTTGACAGTTTATTCCCCAAGCCATCGGTTGCCAATGGTAAGTGCAAGTAGCTCACTGTTTTTTGCTTGAGCGTCTTATACAAACTGATTTGTCGACCTGTTGGTTCTATCAGGTCTGCGCCTCTTACGACTTCTGTTACTCCTTGGTCGATGTCATCAAGAACAACGGCCAAGTTATAGGCAAACAATCCATCTCTGCGTTTAATAATAAAATCTTCTGCAGCTAATGCTTTAGGGATTTGAATGGTGCCGTGGCGAACATCATCAAAGGACTCTACTGGAAAGTCCATGCACAAGCGCACCGCCTGTTCACCTGAATCGATTAGGCCTACATCTCGACAGTGACCATTGTAAAAGCCGCCCAAAGCCTTTATCTGCTTGCGGGTGCATTGGCAGTAGTAGGCTTGATTGTCAGCAACCCATTGATCGATTTGAGCTTGATACAAGTCATGACGTTGGCTTTGATAGACGACTTCACCATCCCAAAATAGATGGTAAGCCTCAAGCGTCTTAAGAATGAGGTCTGCAGCGCCGGCCATTTCTCTTGGCGGGTCGAGGTCTTCCATACGAACTAACCATTTTCCTTGGTTAGATTTCGCTTGAAAGTAGCTACCAAGAGCAGCAACAAGTGAGCCAAAATGAAGAGGACCTGACGGTGATGGTGCAAAGCGCCCGATATAATTCATGAGTGAACAACCTAATCTAAATGGTACCGCAGTAGCCGATTCTTAAGACGTTTGACAAGAGCTTTAATGCCTAGAACTAAGCTTCAATCTATAGAACAAGGTTTGATGTATAGAACTAAGGCTTAAAGCTGCTATTTACTATCAAGCGTGTGAAATACTTCGCTTGGATAACAAACAAAAAAGGGAGCCAAGGCTCCCTTTCTTTACATCTGCAAGAATTAACCTTGCATCTGTTTTTCTTTGATCTCTGCAAGTGTTTTACAGTCAATACAAAGATCAGCAGTTGGACGAGCTTCAAGGCGACGAATGCCAATCTCGATACCGCAAGAATCACAGAAGCCGAAATCGTCTTCTTCGATCTTGTCTAATGTCTTCTCAATTTTTTTGATAAGACGACGCTCACGGTCACGGTTACGTAACTCTAAGCTGAATTCTTCTTCTTGAGAAGCACGGTCAACTGGGTCTGGGAAATTCGCTGCTTCGTCCTGCATGTGGTGCACAGTACGATCAACTTCTTCCCTGAGCTGGTTGCGCCAAGCTGCTAAAATTTTTGTAAAATGTTCCGTTTGCTCAAGTGACATGTACTCTTCACCTGGCTTCTCTTGGTACGGTTCAACACCTGCGATGGCTAGGATGCCTAGCGCTTTTTTCTTAGATTCTGGCATACAGCATCTCCTATTTACACCTAGTCAACTGCAAAGCAGCTAATTTTAAGGCGGGTATCTATAGCAGAAAGAACGAATGGTGGCAAATACTCTTATTCAAACTTGCAATCAATGTGATTAGTTCAGCATCTTTGCTTAGCTATTGATAAATTCAACAGCTTGTTTTAGTTGTATTTGAGTACTGCTGAGCTCTGCTTTATAGCAAAGCACTTCAACTCCAGCGTCTTGTGCTTGTTTTAGTAATAACGAATATTTGGCGTCTATATGGTGTGCCGCAGACACTTTTTCAATACCTGAATGTAAAACAGTGAATAAAAGTACGGCTCTATTTCCAGATTCGACCATTTCTGTGAGTTCACGCAGATGTTTTTGGCCTCTGGTTGTGACCGCATCAGGGAAAAAACCTTGCCCTTTAGTTGACGTTTCTTGCTCGTCGAGCAAAGTGACGCTTTTCACTTCGATATAGCAAGGCGGCTTTTCGTTATCTTCAAGCAGAATATCAATGCGACTATTCTCACTGCCATATTTCACTTCGGTTCGTAACGCGTTATAACCTAAGAGTTCAACTATAGTCCCATTTTCAATTGCTTCCACTGCTAGCTGGTTTGCCCGCGCAGTATTTACACAAATACGATGACCTTTGTCTGTTTCTGAGATCTCCCAGCTGTTTGGGTACTTTCTCTTTGCATTATCGGAGGTTGAGTACCACACCGTATTGCCAGGAGTCGCACATCCTGTCATCGCTCCAGTGTTAGCGCAGTGGATAGTGCGCTCGCTACCGTCTGGAAGTTGGATGTCAGTGAGAAAGCGTTTATAGCGTTTAATAAGAGTCGCTGGCTCTAATGGCGGATTGAAGTGCATATTACTTATTTAGACAGGTAGGTTTTTATGTACAATGTTGCCAACATTACACCACAAGGTTCTCCCATTGCCACAACTGCCCATAGAAGCTGTGATGCCAGATCTGCTCGCTGGCGTAGAAACACACACTCAACTTATTCTAAAGGCCGCTCCCGGTGCGGGTAAGTCAACATTCTTCCCTTTACAGTTAGTTAAGACCAACGCCGTTCAAGGCAAAATCATCATGCTTGAACCGAGGCGTTTGGCTGCAAGGAATATTGCTACTTACTTAGCGAGCCAATTGGGAGAAAAGGTGGGAGAGAGCATTGGCTTTAGAGTTCGTGGTGAATCTAAAAGCAGCAGTACGACTCGCTTAGAGATTGTTACTGAAGGGATCATGACAAGAATGATCCAAACCGACCCTGAATTGACAGGGGTTGATATGGTGATCTTTGATGAATTTCATGAGCGCAGCATTCACGCAGATACCGCATTGGCTTTTAGCTTAGAGATCCAAGACGCGCTGCGTGACGATCTAAAAGTGGTTGTGATGTCGGCAACCTTAGATCAACAAGCGCTACAAACTTTGCTACCGGATGCCAAATACGTTGAATCACAAGGTCGCACCTTTCCGGTCGATTTCCGTTATCAGCCTCTTAGTGCAAATGAATATCTAGCCCCTAAAATGGCTAACGTGATTCGCTCTTTGATGGAGAAGGAATCCGGTTCGTTGCTAGCATTCTTGCCTGGCGTGTCTGCGATTAAGCAGGTGGAGTCGCAATTAGAACAACTCTCTAGCGATATCGATGTGTGCCCTTTGTATGGTCAACTCAGTTTTCCTCAACAGCAGAAGGCGATAGCACCATCTGAGAAAGGGCGTCGCAAAGTGGTGTTGGCCACCAATATTGCTGAAACTTCTTTGACTATCGAAGGTATTCGATTAGTGGTGGATTCTGGCCTTGAACGAGTCGCCAAGTTTGATTTGAAAACAGGTATCACCAAGCTTGAGCAAGTGAAAATCTCGCAGTCTTCCGCTGAGCAGCGTGCAGGCCGCGCCGGGCGAATTGAAGAAGGCTTGTGTGTTCGCTTGTACAGCGAAACGCAGTTAATGCAGCAACCCGCTGTACCTGAGCCTGAAATTCTACATTCGGATCTCTCTTCGCTGGTGTCTGAATTGACGCAATGGGGCGCTGCGAGTGCTGATGAACTGCAATGGTTAGACGTTCCACCCAAAGCTTCTATCGGGCAAGCCAAGCAACTCTTACAGACTCTTGAATTGTTAGACGATAATGGTCAATTTACGGCATTAGGAAAACAGGTCCAACGTTTAGGTCTAGAGCCTCGTATTGCCAGCATGTTGGTTAAAGCGCAGCAAGGTAGTCCTGCTCTGTTGAATGTCGCGATTGTTGCTGCTGCTTTGCTGGAAGAGCCGGAGCGCAATGTGACGGATATTCAACACTCTTTGCATCGACTTAAGCAAAGAAAACATTCCAAAAATAGCGTTGTGATGCAGCGAGCGAAAAGTCTCGCGAGCAAACTCAATCATCACTTAGATTTGTCACAAGCTGACGAATCATTGCTACCATTAGTGCTTTGTTTTGCCTTCCCAGACCGGATTGCACAAGTGAGAAGCGCGACCAGCAGTGCTTTCCTTTTGGCGAATGGCCACGGTGCTGAGGTTCGTGATGATGATCCACTGGCGAACAGTAACTATATCGTAGTGATTGATTTGATGCGCAGCACAGGGCGAGCCAGTCAGATTTTCTTAGCCACCGCGGTTGATATCGCACAGTTAGAAGCTGAATTTCCAAAACTGTTTGTGCGTTCCGATTACGCCGATTGGGATGAGAAACGTGGCCGTTTAGTTGCTGAGCAGCGTGTATCTCTGGGCAAGTTGATTATCAGCACCAAAGCTTTACCTGATCCCGATGCGAATCAGGCGAGCCAAGCGCTGCTCAATTATGTCGCTCGATGCGGGCTGGATCGCTTAAATTGGACAGCTTCGGCTAAGCAGTTGGTTGAGCGTGTGCGCTGTGCAGCACTTTGGATGCCTGAGCATGATTGGCCAGCGATGGACGATGCGAGTTTGATTGAACACCTTGATGAGTGGCTATCTCCCTATCTGAATGGCATTAAGTCGGCAAAAGGGCTAGCTAGTGTTTCGATTGAGCAAGCATTGTCGGCTTATCTTGGCTGGCCTTTGAATCAAGAAATCGACCAATGGCTGCCAACACACTATCTGATGCCAACAGGCAGCAAGAAGGCCATTCGTTATCAATATCAATCTGAACCAGTGATCTCAGTGCGAATGCAGGAAGTCTTTGGCGAACAAGACTCGCCATTGATCGCGCAAGGGCGTAAAAAAGTAGTGCTTGAGCTCCTTTCTCCAGCACAGCGACCACTGCAAATTACTCAAGATTTAGCCGGCTTTTGGGCTGGTGCGTACAAAGAAGTACAAAAAGAGATGAAAGGCCGTTACCCAAAACATCCTTGGCCGGATGACCCTGCTAACCATGTAGCAACCACTAAAACCAAACGACAGTTGAATCGATGATGACCAAAATGTTAACGCCAAAAAAGGCACCACCTAAAAAAGCGCCAGCAAAGAAGTCACCAGCGACCAAAGCCAAGCCAAGAAAACCAAGAGCGGCTGCGAAAAAGACCAAACCTAAGGCTAAGAAATCTGGCAAAAGAGGTTGGTTGAAGATCCTATGGGGCATTTCTTGGAAAGCGGGCTTAGCGCTTGCGGCATTGCTGTTGTTCGTCGGTATTTATCTTGATTCTGTGGTCAAACAGCGCTTTGAAGGTCAGCTGTTTGATTTGCCAACCGTGGTTTATGCGCGAGTGCTAGACCTGTCTCCGGGAACTCCGGTGAGTTTGGTTCAGGTTAAGAATGAGCTCGATGTACTTAATTACCGTAAGGTGAACGCGCCTCGTCACCCAGGCGAATACTCTTCTTCTTCGACCAAGATTGAAATGATTCGTCGTCCGTTCGAGTTTGTTGATGGACCGGAAGCGGATCGTCATGTGATGCTGCACTTCAATGGTAACGAATTAACTCGCATTCAGTCGCTGGAGAAGAAAGGCGACATGGGCTACCTGCGTGTTGAACCGAAAATGCTTGGCATGCTTGAGAAAAGTAACGATGAGCAGCGCCTGTTCTTAAAACGCAATCAGTTCCCAGAAGTGATGGTTGATGCCTTACTGGCAACCGAAGACCGAAACTTCTATCAACACGATGGTGTGTCGCCACTGGCCATCGCTCGTGCAATGGTCGTTAACGTCAAAGCTGGGCGAACGGTACAAGGTGGTAGTACGCTGACACAACAGTTGGCAAAAAACCTGTTCCTGTCCAGTGAACGTACATTGTGGCGTAAGGTTCGTGAAGCCTACATTGCACTTATCTTAGACCATCGTTACAGCAAAGACCGTATCCTAGAGGCTTACTTAAATGAGGTTTATCTTGGACAGAATGGTGGGCAAGCGATTCATGGCTTCGGTTTAGCGTCTCGTTTGTATTTTGGTCAACCTATTCAAGAGCTGCGCATCGATCAGCTAGCACTGCTGGTGGGTATGGTGAAAGGACCGTCGTATTACAATCCGGTTCGCTATCCTGAGCGTGCTAAGACTCGACGCGATCTGGTTCTTCGCTTATTGATGCAACAAGACATCTTAACTCCGCGACAATACGAAGAGGCGGCGAGTCGTGATTTGGATATTCAAGACAACCCACGCATTGCTAGCCGTCAGCCCGCTTATTTCCAACAAGTAAACATTGAGCTTAAGAAGTATGTCGGCGATCGATTTGAGGCGAAAAAAGGGATTCGAGTCTTTACCTCTCTGGATCCGGTATCTCAAGACAAGTTAGAGAAGTCGATTGCTCGTAAGGTGCCTGATTTATCGAAAACCGCAGGTAATAAGCTGGAAGCAGCAGCTATTGCCGTGGATAGAAATACCGGTGAAATCCGGGCGATGGTCGGTGGTAAGCGTACTGGCTACGATGGCTTTAACCGTGCCTTGAACGCGAGTCGCCCAATTGGTTCTTTGGTCAAGCCTGCAATTTACTTAACCGCACTAGAGCAGCCTCAGAAGTACACGTTGGCGACAACATTGAAAGACACGCCACTGAGCTTGAAAGGCAGTAAAGGTAGCGTGTGGAGCCCGAGAAACTTCGATCGTAAGTTCCGTGGCGATGTGCCTTTGTATGTGGCGCTTTCTAAGTCTTACAACGTACCTACTGTTCGTTTAGGCATGCAATTAGGCATTGATAGTGTCTCGGATACGATTGGAAAACTGGGGGTCGATAAAAATGAGATTCGCCCAGTGCCGTCGATGTTTTTGGGTTCGTTCTCACTGACTCCGTTCCAAGTTGCGCAGATGTATCAAACCATTACCAATTCTGGGCGTATAGCACCTTTGTCTGCGCTTCGCTCAGTTGTTGATAACGATGGCGAGGTTCTGTATCAGTCGATCCCTCGTGTATCACAAAGCGTTGACCAGCAAGCCGCTTGGCTTACAACCTATGCAATGAAACGTGGCGTGTCGGAAGGCACGGGCCGTTTCCTACAAGGTCAGTTTGCATGGGCAGGGTTAGCTGGTAAAACTGGCACTAGTAATGACAGCCGAGACAGTTGGTTCGTGGGCGTAGATGGTCGTGAAGTGACGACCATCTGGCTAGGACGTGATGATAATAAGTCGACTAAGCTTACTGGTTCGAGTGGTGCGTTACGTGTTTATGCCGATTATCTCAAACAGAGAACACCCGAGCAGTTATTACTGCCTTGGCCGACAGGAATTGTCACCGCTAACTTTACTCGAACTTCTGAAGGGGCTTTAGAGTTTGATTGTGATGGTGCAGTTAAACTGCCACTTTGGGATGAGGATGGAAACATTAAAAAGGGCTGTGAAAGTCAACCAAAACAGTGGCTAAAGAAGCTTTTTCAGTGGTAAAGTCGTAACAAGAAAGAATGACAAGGACAGTTAAAATAATGATTTCTCGTTGGTTAGTGAGTGGCTTAGGTGTTGTCGGTACTGTGATCAGTTTTCAGCTGTTTGCATCCACCGCGACACAGATTGATCAATCTCAGCAGGCTGAACAAGCTCATAAAAGGCCAACCGTTGCTGTCGTTCTTGCTGGTGGTGGGGCAAAAGGTGCAGCTCACATTGGTGTGCTTAAAGCTCTAGAAGAGATGCAAATCCCGGTTGATTACATTACCGGTACCAGTATGGGCTCATACGTTGGTGGTCTTTATGCGACAGGGATGAGCGCAGACGAGATCGAGAGCTTTATTTATACGGTTGATTGGAATCGCGGTTATCGTGATCGCGTTAACCGTAGTGATCGCCGTGTACGTGACAAAGAATATGAAGACCGCTACCAACTGAACACCGATCTCGGCTTAGGTTGGGGCGAAATCAAAGCAAGGAAAGGGGTGGTGCAAGGCCAGAATATGTTGCGTATTCTGCGTGAGACCACGGGTAATCTATCCTCATTCGATTCTTTCGACCATCTTGCTATCCCATACCGTTCAGTCGCAACTGACATTATCGAACTTGAAGAGGTGGTCATCGATCATGGCCACCTTGTTGATGCCATGATGGCGAGTATGTCAGTTCCCGGCGCGCTTCCCCCTTATGACCTCGATGGTCGAATGCTGGTTGATGGTGGTGTCACCAATAACATGCCCGTCGACGTAGCCAGAGCGATGGGTGCAGACATCGTCATTGCGGTGGATATCAGTACCAACTACAAAGGCAAAGATGATTTCACGAATTTTCTAGCCGCAGCTGACCAACTCTCTAATTATCTTGTTCAACGCAGCACCCAAGAGCAAGCTGAAACTTTAACAGACGATGATGTCTTCCTGCGCCCAGATGTTGGGGAAATGGAGACGACAGAATTTGATAAAATGCCATCGGCTTTCCTCGCGGGCTATGAAGTCGCTAAGCAGCATACTGATGAACTTTCTAAGCTATCGCTCTCAAATGCCGATTATCAGTATTATATCGAGGACAAACAAAAAGCGCGCAGACAGCTTAAACACGGCGATCAGACCGTCGTTGACCGAGTCGTTATTAATAACAATACCCACTATTCCGATAAGCTGATCGAAAACCGTTTAAACCTTGATTCAGGTAAGGTTCTGAAGACCAGTGAAATTGAATCTAAAGTACAAGACCTCTATGCGCTAGATAGATTCGAGTTGGTGACTTATGAATTTGACACAGTGAATGGCGAGGAGCAACTGCTAGTCGATGTGAACGAAAAATCTTGGGGGCCAAACTACCTCAATTTTCGATTCTTTCTTGAAGATGACTTCTCTACTACCAGTCAGTACTCGATCGGTGTTTCAGCCAACTTTACCGATATTAATAAGCATGGTGCAGAGCTAAGAACTAACGTCGAGATGGGTACTGACAAACGAATTGAAGCGGAACTTTACTCGCCCTTCTTTTCGAGTCAAAAACTGTTCACTTCTGCATCGATTGCTTATAGCAAGGAAAACAGAAACCTACCTGTAGATATTGATGATATTGAAGAGCCGACACTGGACGTAACGAAAGACTACTTTCCAATGACTTATAGCGAGTATGTCGGTGAATTAGCATTAGGCTATCAACCTACCTTGTGGCAAGAGCTGAAATTTGGTGCTCGTTATACTGATGGGGATGTCGAGGTGGCTTCTTTACCTTCGTTAGGTAATGGTGGTTACAAGCGTATTGGTGGATTTATCAATTATCGATTGGATACTTTGGATAACTTCAGCTTGCCAACTGAAGGTTATTTTGTTGATTTAGAGTACCTTGTTTCTCATGATGACTTTCAGAATGATAGCTCGATTAACGAAACAGAGTTGACGTCTGAGAGCGATACGGTCTATGAGTTTTCGGCTAATTTAATGGCTGCAAAGAGTATCGAGAAGCATACTTTAGTCGCAAAGCTCGATTACGGTATTGTAGAGAGCAAAAATTCGATTTTCCCTATTGATCCTAAAGAGCTTGGTGGCTTCTTAAACCTGTCAGGTATTCCAAGGAACAGTATGATTGGCCAGAACTTGGCTTACACCAGCCTTATCTATCGTTACAAGTGGTTTGAAAATGACTTCGGCCTCTTTGAATCACCATTCTACGTGGGTGCTTCCATTGAGCATGGTGGTGTTTGGTCGAACAATGATTTGAGTATTGATGAAGCGCCAATGTACACCGCGGGTTCTGTTTTCGCGGGTGTTGATTCTCCAATCGGGCCGATCATTTTAGCTTATGGCCGAACCGAAGATAATTTCGATTCGGTGTATCTGATTGTAGGTACGTCCTACAAATAATCATGCGCAGAGTCGCCATTTAAGTGCGTAATTAGGCAAAAATAGTGGGACTTTCGTCTTAACTTGCTATGTTGGTCAAAATGATAAGATTTTAATTTAACGTTAAATTTGCTATTCTACCGCCCACAGTTTGGCCTCTATGACGCCGCTCATCAATACAAATTGAATGACAAAAATGGCAATGGAGAGCCAAGTTTCCAAGGATGTTCACTTCTTTATTTTACTAACAATTATGAAGGGAAGAAGTGAACCGCAATGAGAGGAAAAAAGTCGTGCTTGAAGCCTACCGTAAACACGTCGAAGAACGTGCTGCCGAAGGAGTTGTTCCAAAACCACTAGATGCTGAGCAGGTAGCTGGCCTAGTTGAACTTCTGAAGAATCCACCTCAAGGTGAAGAAGAAATCATTCTTGACCTACTAGAAAATCGCATTCCACCGGGTGTAGATGAAGCTGCTTACGTAAAAGCTGGCTTCCTTACGGCTATCACTAAAGGTGAAGTAGCTTCGCCACTAGTAAGCAAAGCAAAAGCTGCAGAACTGCTTGGTACCATGCAAGGCGGTTACAACATCGAATCTCTAGTATCTCTACTAGACGATGCTGAGCTTGCTCCAATCGCTGTTAAAGCGCTATCTCATACTCTACTGATGTTCGATGCGTTCTATGACGTAGAAGAGAAAGCGAAAGCTGGCAATGCTGCTGCACAACAAGTACTTCAATCTTGGGCTGATGCTGAATGGTTTACAGCGAAAGATAAAGTAGCAGAAAAAATCACAGTAAAAGTATTTAAAGTCACTGGTGAAACGAACACCGATGACCTATCTCCAGCGCCTGATGCATGGTCACGTCCTGACATCCCAGTACACGCGAAAGCGATGCTGAAGATGGAACGTGATGGCATTACTCCTGATGAACAGGGTAGCGTTGGTCCAATCAAACAAATTGAAGAAATGCAAAAAGATGGCATTCCACTGGCTTACGTTGGTGATGTTGTTGGTACAGGTTCTTCACGTAAATCGGCAACAAACTCAGTACTTTGGTTCATGGGTGAAGATATCCCATTCGTACCAAACAAGCGTACTGGCGGTGTTTGTCTTGGTGGTAAAATTGCACCAATCTTCTACAACACAATGGAAGATTCAGGCGCACTACCCATTGAACTGAACGTACAAGACATGAACATGGGCGATATCATTGATATCTACCCGTACGAAGGTGTTGTTCACAAGAACGGTTCTGTGATCTCAAACTTTGAGCTAAGCAAAGTACTTCTTGATGAAGTGCGTGCTGGTGGCCGTATTCCACTGATCATCGGTCGTGGTCTAACGGGTCGTGCTCGTGACGCTCTAGGTCTAGCTGAAACGGATCTGTTTGCTAAACCAATCGATCCATCTGCATCTGATAAAGGCTACACGCTAGCTCAGAAGATGGTTGGTAAAGCATGTGGCGTTGAAGGTGTGCGTGCTGGTCAGTACTGTGAACCTAAAATGACGACAGTGGGTTCTCAAGATACGACCGGTCCTATGACTCGTGATGAGCTTAAAGATCTGGCGTGTCTTGGTTTCTCTGCAGACCTTGTAATGCAGTCTTTCTGTCACACATCGGCATACCCGAAACCTGTTGATGTAAACACTCACCATACGCTACCTGATTTCATCATGAATCGTGCGGGTGTTTCACTTCGTCCGGGTGATGGCGTTATCCACTCATGGCTAAACCGTATGCTTCTTCCTGATACTGTAGGTACAGGTGGTGACTCGCATACTCGTTTCCCTCTAGGTATTTCATTCCCTGCGGGTTCTGGCTTGGTAGCATTTGCTGCAGCAACAGGCGTTATGCCTCTTGATATGCCTGAATCTATCTTGGTTCGCTTTAAAGGTGAAATGCAACCGGGTATCACGCTACGTGACCTAGTACATGCCATTCCTCTTTACGGCATCAAGCAAGGCCTACTAACGGTAGAGAAAGCCGGTAAGATCAACGAATTCTCTGGTCGTGTACTAGAAATTGAAGGTGTTGAGCACTTATCTGTTGAGCAAGCATTTGAGCTTTCTGATGCATCTGCTGAGCGTTCTGCTGCAGGTTGTACCGTTAAGCTTTCTGAAGAGTCTATCTCTGAGTACTTGAACTCGAACATCGTGATGCTGAAGTGGATGATCGCTGAAGGTTACGGTGATGTTCGTACGATTGAGCGTCGTATTACAGCAATGGAAGAGTGGCTAGAGAACCCTGAGTTGCTATCTGCTGATTCAGATGCGGAATACGCGCACGTTATCGAGATTGACCTTGCTGATATCGATCAACCAATCCTATGTGCACCAAACGATCCAGATGATGCTCGTCTTCTATCTGACGTTCAAGGCACAGAGATTCAAGAAGTGTTCATCGGTTCTTGTATGACCAACATCGGCCACTTCCGTGCCGCTGGTAAGATGCTTGAAGAGTTCAATGGTTCTCTAAACACTCGCCTATGGGTTGCTCCGCCAACGAAGATGGATAAAGACCAACTGACAGAAGAAGGCTACTACGGCATCTTCGGTCGTGCTGGGGTACGTATCGAAACTCCTGGCTGTTCACTATGTATGGGTAACCAAGCTCGTGTTGCTGATGCTTCGACGGTTATGTCGACGTCAACGCGTAACTTCCCGAACCGCTTAGGTAATGGCGCGAACGTTTATCTGGCTTCTGCTGAGCTTTCTGCTGTTGGCGCGATTCTAGGTCGCATCCCAACGAAAGAAGAGTACTTAGAGTACGCTGAGAAGATTAATGCAACGGCTGCTGATACATACCGTTACCTGAACTTCCATAAAATGGGTCAGTACACGGAAAAAGCAGACACGGTTATCTTCCAAGAGCCTGCGTAACGTCTGATTTTGTTGTAAATATAATTAAGGCCGCTGTGAATAGCGGCCTTAATTGCTTTTAGCATACAGCGAAAATTGCTTTTAGCTTACAGAGAGCTCGATTAGTGCTTAATCGTATACATTGCTGCAACATTGCGAGCAGTAAGTTCAATATTTTCAGCCGCTTCAGCCAAAGCTGTCGGCAAGTCTACTGAACGGTTCACTACCGCAAATACCGCGTCGATACCATGCTCATGAACCACACCACAATCACTGGCTAGACAGCCGGCAATACCGATGACAGGCAGTTTATGTTTTTTGGCTGTGCGAGCGACACCAATCGGTGTTTTGCCATGAATGGTTTGGCTATCAATGCGCCCCTCTCCTGTAATCACAAGATCAGCATCTGAGACTATTTCATCTAAATTGACGGCGTCCATTACGATGTTAATACCAGGGCGAAGCTCCGCATTTAACAGGCCAACAAGTGCCGCGCCTAGACCGCCTGCCGCGCCAGCACCAGGGAGATCAATGACATCGACGCCTAACTGGTTTTTCATGATACTGGCATAATGAGCAAGGTTAGCATCTAACAGCTCAACCATTTCTGGTGTTGCGCCTTTTTGCGGACCGAATACCTGTGATGCCCCTTTTGGTCCGCATAATGGATTATCGACATCACAAGCGACCTCTAAGCGTACGTTTTGTAGGCGTGGGTCGAGGTTGGTGAGATCAATGGTTGTCAGTTTTGACAGTTCACCACCACCAAACACCAGCTCGTGACCCTCTGCATCTAGCATACGAATGCCTAGCGCTTGAGCCATTCCTAAGCCACCATCATTGGTCGCACTACCACCAATGCCAATAATAATATGCTCAACACCTTTATCTAATACGGCTTTGATCAACTCACCCGTACCATAGGTAGTGGTTTTTAGTGGATTACGTTGTTCTGGAGAGACTAAATCTAGGCCGGAAGCGGCCGCCATTTCAATAATGGCAGTTTTACCGTCACCGAACATACCGTAGTAGCCTTCGACAATTTCACCTAATGGACCAATCACTGGATGTTGGATGATAGAGCCATTGGTCGCATCCACCAGAGATTGTACTGTGCCTTCACCACCATCAGCCATTGGTAATTTTACGTATTCGGCGTTTGGTATTAGCTGTTTAAAGCCATCTTCAATCGCTTGAGCAACGCCCATTGCTGATAGGCTTTCTTTATATGAGTCAGGAGCAATTACAATTTTCATTTTGATACCTTTAAACTTAAACAAACAGACCAAATACACCGAAGATCATTACTGAGACGAAGGCGATAACAAGACCGACCGCTGACTCATAAGGGATGAGTTTTAGACGTTCATGAATACTCATATGTACCGCACCACCCGTGGCATGGAAGAAGCTACCATGTGGCATATGGTCAAGTACTGTCGCACCAGAGTGGATCATTGCTGCGCCTGCGAGAGCTGGAACACCTAGCTCAAGAATGGTGCTGGCAAATACATTCGATGCCACTACTGTTCCGGCAGTTGTCGATGCGGTTGATAGTGCCATCAGTGCGCCAGAAAACGGAGCAAGTAAGTAAGAAGGCAGCCCAGACATCGTCAGCACTTCAATCAGATCAGCTTTTAGTCCTGAGTTAGCAATGATGCCTGCAATGGTTCCTGTGCCCAGTAGCATTACAGCAACCGGTGCCATACGTGACAAGCCTGAAACCGCAAAGCTATTGGCTTGTTTGAAGCGACCCATAGCCAGTGCACCCAGCAATCCACCCAAGGGTAATGCAATTAGAGGATCAACATTGATATCAGCGAGTGGTCGCAGCGCGAGTAGGGCAATAGCCACTAACGGTGCAACGATTGAAGAAGAAAAGCTTGGCAGTGAACTTTGATCCGCTTTGACCACTTCACTTTCCGCTACTTTTGAACCTTTATTGACGAGGCGCTTTGCCAAGAAGTAGGCGAAAAGCAGCCCAAATAGACCCGGAATCACGCCTGCAGCCATCACAGAGGTTAACGGAACATTGAACGCATCAGCCGCCGCAATGGCATTTGGGTTAGGCGACATGACATTACCTGCTTTACCGCCGCCCACCATCGCTAAAAGGATCGCGGTTTTAGAAAGGTCTGCGCGGCGAGCAATAGCCAGTGCAATAGGAGAAACCGTGATAACGGCCACATCAACGAAAACGCCAACAGCGGTTAAAATCATGGTCGCAATGGCAAGAGCAAGTAAGGCGCGAGTTTCGCCTACTTTTTTGATGATGGATTCTGCAATCGAGGTAGCCGCCCCTGATTCAATTAGTACGCCGGCCAACACACCAGCGGCGAGAATTCGCATCACTGAAGTGACGATCCCTTGGGCACCACCTATCATTAACTCAACGGTTTCGGTGAGAGAAACGCCGCCAACCACGCCGCCAACCAAAGCACCGATGATCATGCCGTAGGTGGGTGGCACTTTTTTAAGAATGAGCGCGATAGCAACAATCAATGCTGAAAGTGCGCCAAGAGTTGAAACTTCAATCATGTTCTATTTCCCAGATAACGATGTGTCATTTTCGGCAAATATAAAGATATAGGGTTGGTAAGTCTTTGTCATTCTCTACAAATAAGTGCTCAAATCGGTCCTTTTAAATTGTGCAGTTGCACATTTTTTAGCTCGACCAGTGGAATAGATTTATTGCAATGTAGAGTTGAAATAGATCGTCTATATTGTTGATATTTAATGATGTTATTTGGTTTATCTTGTCTGTTCGATAGCGTAGCGTATTGCGATGGATATGTAGTTCGTTACAGGTGAGAGCTGAATCACAGTTCTGCTTTAAATATGTCTTCAAAGTTTTGATCAGTATCCCTTTACTGTCCTGTTGTTGAAGATGTAGGTAAGACTGCTCCAGTTGCTCACGAATCCATGGATCTTGTAACAGGCTACTCATAATGGCCGGCAGTCGATAGTCTTGATAGAAAAACATGTCTCCGGGGCGGTTACCGACACTGCGCATAGTGAGCTCAGCGGTATCATATGAGCGTGCTAAACCAGAAAGTCCGGTAAAGTAATCCCCAAGCGCAATCTTGATTTGAAACTTAGCTTCTTTCTTTATTCTTTTGAGTAGCAATTTCACGCGCTTGGCTTCTGCATCCTTGGACCAGCTGTTCCCTATCAGGGTTATAGGCTTGAGTACCACCACTTCGTTTTGTGAAACAGACAAGATACCGACTAAATTATCGCGCTCGGGATATTCAAGTAAATGTACTAATTGCTGTAAGTTTTCCAATGAAGGCGCAGTGTCTCCTATCGGTAACACCTTGACGATGGCGGCAATCCGCGGTTGTGCAAGGTCGAGATCCAGACGCTGTGCGATGGATTGCAGTTGCATGTCATTAAGCGTGCTACCTCGGATTAATTGCAATACCAATTCTTCACGATGCCTCTTATTCCATTCTACTTGAGACATAAGTACAGCTTGTTCAACAATAAGCTCAGCGGTCATCTTCACCAGCTCACCAAAATGATGAACTTGCTGCAGTGTCCCAGAAACCCCAATCACCCCAATGACATTATCCTGAAATAGAATCGGTAAATTAACTCCAGGCTTAACCCCTTTTAGGTGTTCGGCAGTGGCTTCGTCAATATTAACGACTCGTGATTCGGTGATGGCAAGTACCGCTCCTTCATGTTTTTGGTATAAGCGAGTAGGATCACTGGATCCAATAATGCGACCTTTATTATCCATCACATTAATCGAGTGTGGGATGATCTTCATGGTTCGTTCGACAATTTGTTTGGCAATCATTTCGTTCAACTGCATAGAGCCCTCCTCTTCATTGACTGTGTAGGTTGGATCGTAACGATAAATTCGTCAATACGCTCGTTTCTGACAAGACAATGGTATACTCAGAAATAGTATCGCTTGAGTATTAATGCAGTATAGGTTGAGTTATGGAGTTTGAATTTACTAGAAACACTCTAATGGGTGAATACTATGTGAAATGCAGCATGGGCCATGAGATTGTTGGCCGTTGGCTTCAAGAAGAGATCGGTAAAGATAAGCAAAAATTAGATCATGTGATGGCGTTGATTGAGCAATCTCGACAGGACTTGAGCAATGAAGTGACGTTGCTTGGCAAAGAGATTAGCCTTGCGATTAATGAAGACGAAGTAACGATTCAAGAAAACGTGTTAGCGCATGAGCAAGAGATGGAAGAGGGCAGTGAGTTCGACTTCTATAACTGTGAAAGCCAAGCAAGCTGTGGAATCGACGATTTCGAACTGCTCATCGAACGCTGGATGGATTTTTTAGGTTACTAGTCCTAAGACCTATTTGTTAGTCATTCAGAGCTTTGAAGGCTCCGTTGCCCAAAACTGGAGCAATAAGAGCATCGCGCATTAAGATAGTGAAAAGGCTGCACCATGTTGGTGCGGTCTTTTTCGTTATTACGACCTTATTATCTTCATCTTATTTAAAATCAAGCACTTAACTTTTTGGCACGCTACTTGGATTGTAATAAGAGAATTAACGGATTAAGTAAGAATTTAAGGAACGAATATGAAATTAATAAATGCCATTGTTAAGCCATTCAAATTAGACGATGTACGCGAAGCGCTCTCTGATGTGGGTATTGAAGGTATGACTGTTTCTGAAGTGAAAGGCTTTGGTCGTCAGAAGGGACATACTGAATTGTATCGTGGTGCAGAGTACCAAGTAGATTTCCTACCAAAGGTGAAGCTAGAGATTGCTACCCAAGCTGAGAATGTTGACCGAGTTGTTGAAGCGATTAGCCAAGCGGCACACACCGGAAAAATCGGCGACGGCAAAATTTTTGTGTATGACCTAAGCCAAGCCGTACGAATTCGTACTGGTGAAATGGATGCTGAAGCACTTTAAAGAATTACAAGGACTGGAGACTTTAATATGGAACTTACAACAACAGTAACGGAACTACGTTACGCACTAGACACTTTTTTCTTCCTCATTTCAGGTGCGTTGGTAATGTGGATGGCAGCAGGCTTCGCGATGTTAGAAGCTGGCCTAGTTCGTTCAAAGAACACCACAGAAATTTTAACTAAGAACATCTGTTTGTACGCAATTGCTTGTACTGCTTTCTTAGTGGTTGGTTACAACATCATGTATGTCGACAACGGTGAAGGCGGTTGGTTGCCATCATTTGGTACTCTAATTGGTACACAAGGTGAAGGCGCAGACCACTCTCTAGAATCAGACTTCTTCTTCCAGGTAGTATTCGTTGCAACAGCAATGTCTGTAGTATCTGGTGCGGTTGCTGAGCGTATGAAGCTTTGGTCATTCCTAATCTTCTCTGTAGTACTAACAGCGTTCATTTACCCTGTTGAAGGTTATTGGACTTGGGGCGGTGGTTTCCTATCAGAAGCGGGTTTCAGTGACTTCGCAGGTTCAGGTATCGTACACATGGCTGGTGCAGCAGCAGCGTTAGCTGGTGTTCTACTACTCGGTGCTCGTAAAGGTAAATACGGTAAGAACGGTGAAATCTACCCGATTCCTGGTTCAAACATGCCACTTGCAACGCTAGGTACATTTATCCTTTGGTTCGGTTGGTTCGGTTTCAACGGCGGTTCTCAACTGATGGTTTCGGATTTTGAGAACGCAACAGCAGTAGGTCAAATCTTCCTTAACACCAACGCAGCAGCAGCAGCAGGCGCAATTGCAGCACTACTAGTATGTAAAACAACTTGGGGTAAAGCAGACCTAACAATGATTCTTAACGGCGCGTTAGCTGGCCTAGTAGCAATCACTGCAGACCCTCTATCACCATCACCTCTATTTGCTGTAGCGATTGGTTCGGTATCTGGTGCATTGGTTGTATTCAGCATCATCGCTCTAGACAAAGTTAAGATTGATGATCCAGTAGGTGCTATCTCTGTACACGGTGTATGTGGTTTCTTCGGTCTAATGGCTGTGCCACTAAGCAACGCTGATGCAACGTTTGGTGCTCAGCTAATGGGTGCAGCAGTCATCTTTGCATGGGTATTCGGTGCTAGCCTAGCAGTATGGGCGGTGCTTAAAGCAACAATCGGTATCCGAGTAACGGAAGATGAAGAACTTGAAGGTATGGACATGCACGATTGTGGTGTCGGCGCTTACCCTGAGTTTGTATCAGTAAAATAATCAACAGTCGTCGCCTAATCTGAATGGGTTAGGTTGGACAAAGAAAGCCCCGCAACTCTTGTTGCGGGGCTTTGTTGTATTTACGGTTGCACAATATATAAACACGAACGTTGAAGTTAGGCTCATTGTTTAAGGGGAACGACAAGACACAAAGTTGAAATGGTTTGTTACAAAAGTGAGAGTTTGAATGGTCTGAGTAGACGGATTTTTTGTTGGTCGTCATTGTAATTATGTTAATGATGAATATAATAACGCAACTGATAGACATTATCATTTCGATATAAAGGATTTTACAATGAAGAAACTGCTAACACTTTCAGCTCTAGCGTGTGGTGTAATTGCCCCGACAGCAATGGCTGCGGAAGAAGTAAACGTATACTCTTACCGTCAACCTTTCCTTGTTGAGCCAATGTTCAAAGAGTTCACAAAAGAGACTGGTATTAAAGTAAACGTTAAGTTTGCTAAAAAAGGTTTAGCAGAGAAGTTAGCTCAAGAGGGTGAATACAGCCCAGCTGACGTTGTCTTAACTGTAGATATCAGCCGTCTATCTGAATTAACTAAACAAGGTCTAGTTCAATCTGTAGAGAGCGATGTACTTGAAAAGAACATCCCAGCTCAATACCAAGATACAGATAACGAGTGGTTCGCTCTAACAACTCGTACACGTAGCGTTTATTCTTCACGTGACCGTGTTGGTCGTCTAGGTGAAGAGTTCACTTACGAAGATCTAACTAAGCTTGAATTTAAAGGCAAAATCTGTACTCGTAGTGGTAAGCACCCATACAATGTTTCTCTAGTATCTTCGATGATTGCTCACAAAGGTGAAGCTGAAACGAAAGAATGGCTAGAAGGCGTAAAAGCAAACCTAGCACGTAAGCCTCAAGGTAACGACCGCGCGCAAGTTAAAGCGATTAAAGAAGGTCTATGTGATGTTGCTCTTGGTAACAGCTACTACCTAGGTAAGATGGTTAATGATAAAGAGCAAAAAGCTTGGGCTGACGCTGTTTACATTAACTTCCCTAACCAAGAGACAACGGGTACTCACGTGAATATCTCTGGTATGGCAATGGCTAAATACTCTCCAAACGAAGAGAATGCCGTTAAGCTAATGGAATTCCTATCGGGTAACACAGCACAAAGCATGTATGCAGAAGTGAACTATGAATACCCAGTAAAAGCTGATGTTAAACCTTCTGAGCTTGTTGCTTCATGGGGTGAATTCAAAGCAGATACAATTTCTCTAGACCAAATTGCTGACCACCACGCAGCAGCAATTAAACTATTAGACGAAGTTAAGTTCGATCTTTAATTTATTACTGTAGGCTTCGGCCCAAGTAAAATGACAACCTCAAGTCGCCATTTTCGGTCACTTGGGGTTGTTTGTTTTGGAAAATCACTTTTTGATACAAAGCTCGCCGTCGATCCCTTGAGTTATTAGCATCTCACCTTGAAGTCATTACAGTATATGGGTATAAATAACCCCACCATTAAAAGGACATGAGATGTATTTGCAAATGCATTTGTGTTTCATTAAGCCTCTTTGTAGTTAGGCGATGAAAGAAAAGAATTATTTATGGAACACCAGTAGCGGCATTATTGCTGTATTACTGGTTTTACCGATCTTAGCGATTTTTACGACGGCTGTTGGAGAAACAGATGAGCTATTTTCTCATCTGATGTCCACAGTAATGCCCACCTATGCTTACAATACGGTGGTTTTAGTCATGGGAACCTTATTCCTGTCTTTGGTTTTTGGTATTCCGTCTGCTTGGATTATGGCAATGTGCCGTGTTCCGGGAGAGCGGGTTTTGCAATGGGCGCTAGTACTGCCATTAGCAATGCCAGGCTATATTGTTGGGTATATATTCACCGATTGGTTCGACTTTGCTGGGCCTGTTCAAGTTCTACTGCGAGATCTTACTGGGTGGGGACCCGGTGAGTATTGGTTCCCGGATATTAGAACCTTATCTGGTGCTATTATTGTTCTGTCTCTCGTTCTCTATCCTTATGTTTACTTGCTGTGCCGCGCCGCATTTATGGAGCAAAACGTCTCCTTACTGCAATCCGCTCGGTTGCTAAAATGCTCACCTTGGGAAAGCTTTCGTCGTATCTCGTTGCCACTTGTTCGCCCATCAATGGCGGTAGGTCTATCGCTTGTTGCGATGGAAACTATCGGTGATTTTGGTACCGTGAGTTACTTTGCAGTCAACACTTTAACGACAGCGGTTTACGATACCTGGTTAGGTTATTCAAGTTTAACGGCTGCTGCGAAAATATCGGCAATTATGCTAGTTATCGTGATCTTGCTGTTGAGTTCAGAGCGCTACAGTCGTCGTAAACAGAAACTGTTCCAGAATCAATTCAGCAGTCGTGAAGACTTTCGTTACGACCTATCCGGTTGGAAGAAGTGGTTGGCACTGTTTTGGTGCTGGGGATTAGTGTGCGTTGCATTCTTATTCCCTCTGGGTCAGTTGATGATCTATGCCTACAAATACTTTGCACAAAGTTGGACGCCTGAATTCAGAGAGTATGCTGTTAACAGTCTTTATGTGTCAGTAATCGCGGCGATTATTGGCGTTATCATTGCGATGATTGTGAACTTTAATCAACGTGTCAGCCCGAGTAAGAAAAATCAGGCTTACATGCGTATTGCTTCGATGGGCTATGCTGTTCCAGGCACTGTGTTGGCGATTGGTGTGATGGTGCCTGTGTTGTTCATGGATCACTTAGTCAATGATATTGCCAAAGTGATGGAGTGGGGACGTCCGGGGCTGATTTTCTCTGGTTCCATGTTTGCGCTTATCTTTGCAATGGTGGTACGTTTTTCTGCAGTGGCGATTGGCAGTATTGAAAGTAGCTTGAGTAAAGTATCTCCTTCATTGGATATGGCTTCTAAAACCATGGGTTGCAATACCAACCAGATGTTACGTCGTGTTCATTTACCTTTGATTAAACGCGGCGCGCTGATCGCCGGTTTACTGGTGTTTATCGAATCAATGAAAGAGCTAAATGCGGCATTGCTGCTGCGTCCTTTCAACTTCGAAACATTAGCGACCTATGTTTATAACTATGCCTCAGATGAGCACCTCGAATTGGCGGCGATGCCTGCTGTATTACTGGTGTTAGTAGGTTTAATTCCTCTGATCATCGTAAACCGTTCTTTGGAGCAGAAACACTAATGAGTTGTGCATTATCAATTAAAGATCTGACTTGTAAGTATGAGTCGCAAACCATCTTGGAAGCGCTCTCGTTAGAAGTTGAGCATGGTGAAATTGTTTGTCTTCTTGGTGCAAGTGGTTGCGGGAAAACCACCTTACTTAAGGCGATTGCAGGCCTGCTTCCATTGAGTAGTGGCGTAATGAGTTTAAACTGTCAAACCATTGATGATGGCGATAATTGGTTGCCACCGGAGCAACGAAATATCGGTATGATTTTCCAAGACTACGCTCTGTTCCCGCACTTGACGGTCAACCAGAACGTTGGCTTTGGACTAAAAGAACTCTCAGAGCAGCAAAAGAAAGAGAAAGTTCAAGAGATGTTAGAGTTGGTTCATTTAGATGAGTATGGTGAACGATACCCGCATCAACTTTCTGGTGGTCAACAGCAGCGTGTTGCGATTGCCCGATCTTTGGCATACAAGCCTGACTTACTGCTGTTAGATGAACCATTCTCGAACATTGACACTCAAGTTCGTCATGAGCTGATTTCTCAAATTCGTAAGATCTTTAAGAAGCAGGGTGTGACCGCTATTTTTGTGACTCACAGTCGCGAAGAGGCATTTGCTTTTGCAGATAAGATGGCTGTGATGAACCATGGTGTGATTGAACAGTATGGTTCGGCATCTGAGTTGTATTTCCACCCTTCGAGTAAGTTCGTTGCTGATTTCTTGGGTGGCGGTAGCTACTTAAAGGCACAGCGTATTTCGGAGCATGAATTTGAAACCAGTTTGGGTATGGTTGAAGCCAAACCGCAAACGGAGATTGAGTTCGGCAATACATGTGAGCTTCTGCTAAGGCCCCAGCATATCCAAGCAAGTTACGAGCAAGATAGTGCTATTTCGGTGCTAGAACAGCAATTTATGGGTGATCACTGTCGTTATGTAATCGAAGCGCATGGTCAGAAGTTATTAGCAACCTCGTCAGAAGCACTTGAAGTGGGTATGCCGGTCAACGTAAAAGTCGATACCAAAGGCGTATTGGCTTTTTAAAGAGATATAACGCGATACTAATCGTTACAAGAATCGCGATAAAAAAGCCCAGCACTTTAATCAAAGTACTGGGCAAGAGTTCTTCACTTATAGGCTTTAACAAGGCAGTGATTTGTTAAGTCCCATACAAAACTGCTGCACTCTATAAGCCTATAGAGAGAGGAAGTCTTTCACTTTTTGAAGAACACGTTCTGCAGTGTCTTTATCTTCCATTTCTGCGAAGATTCGTAGTAACGGCTCTGTTCCTGAGAAGCGAGCAATGACCCAGCCGCCATTCTTGAAGTACACCTTGGCACCATCTTCATAGCTGACTCTTTCAATTTCGTATTCAAATTCAGGCAGTTGCTTCTCGACGTAGATCTTAGTGTAGAGCGCTTCTTTCTCTGAAGGTTTAAACTTATAATCGCCTTCTGCGGTGTAGGCATAGCCATATTTAGAGTAAATCTCATCAAGTAATTCAGACAGCTTCTTGCCTGTCACACTGATCATCTCAACCAGTAAGCTTGAAGCAAATACGCCATCCTTACCTTTGATATGACCACGAATGGTTAAACCCCCCGAACTTTCGCCGCCAATCAGAGAGTCATCGGCCTCCATTTGTGAGCTGATGTGCTTAAAGCCTACAGGAACCTCAAAGCTCTTCTCACCATGATCCGCCGCGACTTTATCCAGTAGATGTGTGGTTGCGATGTTACGAACGACAGAGCCCTTCCAACCTTTGTATTCCAGCAAGTAGTAGTAAAGTAGGAGTAGTACTTCGTTAGGGTGAATGAAGTGACCTTTCTCATCGATGATTCCCAAACGGTCGGCATCGCCATCAGTACCAATACCAATGTCATAGCCTTCTGCTGCAACTAAGTGCTTCAAGCGATAGAGCGTTGCTGCGCTAGGAGAAGGCATTAGGCCACCGAAGTCTGGGTTTTTACCATCGTTGATTACGTCGACATCACAACGACCGTTGATAAGAACCGTTTGCAGAGCGTTTTTCGCCACACCAAACATTGGGTCGATCAGCACGCGTAGATTCGCTTTCTTAATCGATTCAATATCGATGGCATTAATGATGGAATCAACAAAGGCGTTCATCGGGTTGATGATTTCGATCTCTTTGTCATTCAACGCTTGCTCGAAATCGACACGAATAATATCTTCGTTGGTCAGTGTTGCGATTTGCTGTTCGATCTTCTCTGTGATGATCTCATCAGCATCACGGCCACCTTCAATGAATACCTTGATGCCATTGTAATCGGCTGGGTTGTGAGAGGCGGTAATACACGCCGAGTAGGTGCATCCCATCTCTTTTGCTTGGAACATCACGATAGGTGTTGGAACAAACTTATCGATGAAGCTTACTTTGATGTTGTTCGCCGCAAGTACTTCTGCAAACCAACATGCGGCTTTATCGGAAAGGAAACGACGGTCATAGCCGATCACAAACCCATTCTTGGCTGCATCTTCGTTGTTAATGATGTTAGCGAGCGCTTGCGCTACCAAACGGACGTTTTCTCTAGTGAACTCTTCACCAATGAAAGCGCGCCAGCCACCTGTACCAAATTTAATCATTAGAAAATCCTTTTAGTCTCATTGTCTCAAGCCCGTAAAGACTTGAGACAAGAGCTGTTCGTTAAATTGCGTGACTAGCCTAGAACAACGACAACATCGTTCACGCTGCCTTCTGCTTGTACTGGGATTGCGCCTTCAACTGACTCACCATTGATAGTGATAGAGGCAACGCCTTTGCTTACTGCATTCGGGTTTTGCACTGTGATGTTGTAAGTTGCGCCACGCCATTGACGAGTAACCTCGAACTCTGGCCAATCTGTTGGGATACAAGGATCAACCGTTAAGCCTTCAAAGCCTGTACGAACACCAAGAATGAAGTTGGTTACCGCGAAGTAAGCCCAACCCGACGTACCCGTTAACCAAGGGTGGTTTGCACGGCCGTGGTCTTGGTGATCTTTACCCATGATGAACTGCACGTACGAGTATGGTTCTGCGTAACGTGTTTCAATCATGTCGTTTTGGTTGTACGGGTTCAGTGCGTCGTAGAACTTCATAGCACGGTCACCACGACCTAGTTTCGCTTCTGCTACCCAAGCCCATGGGTTAGGGTGAGAGAAGATTGCACCGTTCTCTTTTACACCCTGGTAAACGCGAGTTACGAAGCCGATATCATCGTTTGGTGTTGCGAATGAAGGAGAGTTTAGGTGTAGGCCGTATTCAGAGAAAAGGTTCTCATCAACAGCGTCCATCGCTTTCTCGCCGCGTTCTTGAGATACCGCGCCAGATAGAACTGCTAGCGTGTTTGACTCAAGGTGTACACGACCTTCGGCTTGTTGAGCGGTACCGATCTTGTCGCCATTTTTAGTCAGACCACGGATGTACCAGCCACCCTCGTCATCCCAAAGGTGCGTTTCACACGCCTCGCGAACGTTAGCAGCCATTTCAGTGTATTTCGCAACGTCAGCATCGTTATTGCGGAACTTAGCAAGATCTAGGAATTCTTGTAGCGCCCAGAAGTGTAGGAATGAAACCATTGAAGATTCACCACCACCTAGGTTCAAACAGTCATTCCAGTCAGCACGAAGGCCTTTACAGATACCCGTTTGACCCACGTATTCAGCAGAGAAGTTCAGTGCCGCTTTCATGTGTTCATAAACTGTCGCCTCGCCACCGTCTGCGTATGGAATCACTTCATCGAAGAAGTCGTGCTCACCGGTTTCCATCACGTACTTGATGATGGTTGGAACGATCCATAGGTGATCATCAGAACATGTATCTTCAATGCCGTGGATCTTGTCGTCATCTGACGGTGTTGGAACAACTGTTGGTGATTTTGATGGCTCAACGTCGGCTTTCTCTGGATCGAACCAGTCAGGATCGAACAAGTGTAGACCGTAGCCCGCTTTCACTTGGCCGCGAAGCAGGTCGATAATACGTTTCTTGGTCATTTGTGGGTTGGCATGGGGTACTGAAATAGCATCTTGAGCCGTATCACGGTAACCAAGACCAGTACGACCGCCAACTTCGATGAATGATGCAAAGCGTGACCAAACCACACAGGTTTCCGCTTGGTATAGCGTCCACGTGTTGATCATTGTGTCTAAGCCTTCGTTTGGCGACTTAACTTGGAATTTGTTGCAACGCTCGTCCCAGTGATCTTTGATGCCTTGGAAAGCGGCGTCTACGTTTGCTGTGTCTTGGTACTTCTCACGTAGGCGTTCCCCGTTGCCTTTACCGATACCGAGTACATACGCAAAGCGAACTTCTTCACCGGGTTGAATCGTAAATTGCTTGTGCAGAGAACCACAATGGTTGTAACAAGTTTGAGCGCTGTTAGAACACTTACCGTTTTCAACCGCAATTGGATTTGCTTCATCACGGTACATACCAAGGAAGTTGTCACGTTGGCCATCGTAGCTGTCTGGTGAGAAAGTTGAAGCTAGGTAGTAGAAGCCTTCAAAGTCGTTAGTGTTGTAGTACAGGTCGTATTCCAGAACACCTTCTTGGTAAGACGTGCCCGCAGAGTACAAAGACATCTGATGGTTTTGATTGTCTGATTGAATATGGCTGAAAGAGAACTCAACAAACGAGAAAGTGCTGATAGTACGTGGCTTGTCAGTGTTGTTCTTTAATACAACGTCCCAAACTTCTGCATCTTCACCCTTAGGTACGAATAGCGTCTTGGTTGCGGTAATGCCGCTGTATTCACATTTGAACTTTGAGTATGACAGGCCGTGACGAACCTCGTAGTTCGCTTCATCTAGGCTCTTGGCCACTGGTTGCCAAGAGATAGACCAGTAATCACCCGTCTCATCATCACGCAAGTAAACATAGTGTCCAGGACGGTCAAAGGTGCCGTTTGGACGGAACTTAGTAACACGGTTGTATTCCGGAGAGTTGTAGAACGAGTAACCGCCCGCATTGTGCGAAATCACGGTACAAAACTTTTCAGTACCTAGGTAGTTGGTCCAAGGTGCTGGTACATCAGGGCGAGTGATGACGTATTCGCGATTGTCGTTATCGAAATAGCCGTATTTCATTGTCATTTCCTTTTTAACAAACTGCATCTATGCAGCTAATTTTTAAATAGTGATGCTGAGTCTTATCTGACTGAGCACCTTAATTTGAGTTAGCAAGCGCTCGATGTGAGTGTTGCTTTGGTTTTGTTTTATTGAGCTTTCCAAGGGTTGCGATAGTCAACATTGAGTCTGTCGAGTAGCGGCAAGTGACCCTTTAGGCGAGACAGGTAATCTAGCCAGTTTCGGTTGTTTTTATGTGTCCAACATCCTTCAGCTAAAGCGCTAATTCTTGGAAATACCATGTAATCCATACGCTTTTGGTTGGTGACGATCTCACACCATAGAGCACACTGAATTCCGCGGATCCGCTTACGAATTGGGTCGGTGTCGGATATCTCAGCAAGCGCTTCGTAGGTATAAGCTTGTTCTAATGGGATAACGGCAGCCCAATCTACGCCCGGCTCTTCCGGTGCATAATCTTGGGTCATGTCGAGATAGGTAAATTGTGCAGGTTGCAATACCACATCAAAGCCTTGGCGAGCGCAATTGACAGCCGCTTCTTCACTGAGCCATGAATAGATGATGGTCTCTTTGCTCACCTTGTCGCCGTGCTGAGCTTCTTCCCAGCCCACCATGCGTTTGCCGAGTTGCTTAAGCTTATTCTCGGCATAGCGGAATAGGTGACCTTGCAAATCTTTGCTGTCTTGGTATTGATGTTCTTTCATCAGCGCTTGAGCTGCAGGGCTGTTAGTCCATACGCCCGGTGGTACTTCGTCTGCGCCCATGTGAATCAATTCGCTAGGGAATAGCTCTGCGACTTCTTCAATAACCGCATCTAAGAACTGGTAAGTGCCCGGTAAACCTGGATTTAACACATTGTCGTTGTAGTGCTGAATGCTCTTGTATTGAGTAGTGTCAGCTTGCTCTACCAACATGTCAGGCAGTGATTTGATTGCGGCACGGCAGTGTCCCGGAATATCGATCTCTGGGATCACCGTGATGCTGCGTTGCTCTGCGTATTCAATGACTTCGCGAATCTGTCGTTGTGTGTAGAAGCCGCCATAGTTGTCCGCAATGTGGGTATATTGCGGCTCTAGTGCATGATCAGGGCCACGCCAAGCGCCAATTTCTGTTAGCTGTGGCAGGCTCTTTATCTCAATTCTCCAACCTTCATCGTCAGTTAGGTGCCAATGAAATACGTTGAACTTGTAGTGCGCCAGTTGATTGATTAAACGCTTCACTTGCTCTACTGAGTGGAAGTGACGAGCGCAGTCCAACATCATGCCGCGGTACTTAAAGCGCGGTTGGTCGGCTATCTTGCAACATGGTAGAGAGAAGTTCTCTGCGTCCAGTTGTTGAACTAGTTGAATCAAGCTTGCCACAGCGTGTGTAAAGCCCGACTGGCTGCCTGATTCAGCAATAATCTGTTGTGCAGTGATGGTCAGTTTGTATTCGGCTTCATCTAACGTCGGGTTGCTGCGAAATAGAATGTTGCCGCTTTCGTCTTTTGAAAGTTCAGCTGAAAGCGCGGTCGAAAGAGACAGCTCAAAGGTCGAGAGCAACTCTTGCTGGAACCAAGAGACTGCCTTATCAGCAAGATGAGATTGAACCTCAATTCTGCAGTCGTTATTTAGCGCGAAGTTACTTAGCGCGAAACTACCTTGCTGAAATTCGATCTGATTAGGCTGAGGAATCAATGCAATCTCAGCAGCGTTAACTTCAGGTATTTGATTGCGTTCACGGTATGGCGAAGCCAGTACTATGGGTGATATCGCGACAGGCAGTACCGATGTTTCTCCATCATTATGTGACTGGATAAAGGCATCGTTAAGGCCATCAGAATAGAAGCGGAATGGTGCGCTTTGAATACTGAATTCAAGGTAGTAATGGTTGTTGGCCTTTAACACTGACGAACTTGGTGTGAATGAGCAAAAGCTGCCAACTTGAGTCAGCTCTCCTTGCGATAAACTCTCTGGAAGGATGAAACGATCAAATGCAAAGTGCAGAGACCAATCTTTTACGTCGAGGTCACTTAAGTTATGTACCGTAAGGCCAAATCGGCAGTTATTTTTTTGTTCAGAAAGAACAGCTAAGTCGATGCGATAATTCATATAACTTCCCTGCTAAGCCTGTTGATACAAGTTGTGTTGTGGTTTTCCGGCAAACATCAATGCGCCTTCAATAGCGTCGAATTGAGGTTTAACGATCCATTGTTGTACTGGTGGTGATAGCCAGTTGAGAATACGCTCAGCGATACTTCCCATTAAGCACACCTTGTCAGCGCCTTTTCGATGCAGTGCTAAGACAAACATTTCGATATCAGCCGCGGTTTGCTTGAGCATATCGATAGCCAGTTCGTCACCTTCGTTAGCGAGTTGAAAAATAACTGGTGAGAATTGACCGTAATCCTTTGGAATAGCACCTTTTGACCATTCGACAATGGCATCCACATCATTATTAAAGTGATTCATCACATGTAGAGTCAGCGGGGTTTTGTTGCGAATACCGTCTTCTGCAAGCAAGACTTGTTGAATCAAACGTAAGCCCATGACTGCGCCGCCGCCTTGATCTGAAATCGGAAATTCACGACCGCCAACCACATATTGCTCACCGTCTTTTAGGAAGATACCGCAAGAACCCGTACCACCGATCATGATTGCGCCGTCTTGGCCATTGTGAGCACCAATGCAAGCGCCATAAGCGTCGGTATTTAGTGTCATGCTTGCGAAAGGGTGTGGTTGAGCCATGAAGTCGAACCATGCTGATTTTTGCTCAGCGCCAGCCAGCGCTAGGCCAACATGCATATTTGAAAAATGGTCTGAGTTGAGTTGCCCTTGTTGTGCCGCTTTTGTGATGGCATCAATAATTGAGCTCATCGCAACATCAACACCCAAAAGGATGTTGCCACTGCCACTTTTCGCTTCACCAATCAGTTTGCCTTGAGCGTCACGAATACGAGCACGACAAGAAGTACCACCACCATCAATACCGACGTAGTAAAGAGTCATTATTATTGCTCCTTACGCTGAGCTAAGAAGTTGAACTGTGCAGCGGTTGCTAATAAGAACCACGCACCATGAGGGATCCATTGCTCACCCCAGCGCCAGTTTTGAAGCATGTCATCTTTTTGTGCTGGTGGATTGAACGCAATGTCTTGTTCATCTTCAAAACCAGCTGTGATGCCATTACAGATACCGCCTTTCGCATTGAAGAACCCAAGCTGAGGTAGGTAGTCTGGGTTGTTATGGCCATGACCATCGAGCATGCACATGTGGTATGGGTTGAGGCCCAAGATCCAATCAAGGCTATTTTGTGAAAGCTGGATTAAGCGCTCTTGAAGTTCGCTATCTTTAATGTGCGGTTGAACTAGGTAAGCCATGGTTGCGAGTGAGCCAAGGCGTGCGTTCTCGCCTTGCCACCAGTAACCGGTTTCGTTCTGTTGAGCGACGAAGAAGGCATCACGTTTATCACCATCGACAGATTTAACGTATTGTCTTGGATAGCCAAATGGGTTGGTGACTTTGTCGGTGATGTTGATTTCGAACTGACAAGCTTGTTCAACAACTGTGCGCGCCTGTTCTTTTAATTCAGCATCGGTTTCGTTGTCGATGTATTCACATAGTGCAATCACAGGAAGACCGGCTTCAGCTGCGTGAAAGTATGGACGAGAGCCATCAGAGTTTGCCGACCAGAAGTGCTCAAATGAATCATCGGATTGCTGACGAGAGATTAAACGAGTCGCCCAAGTTCTTGCTTCTGATAGGTATTGCTGGTCTTGTGTTACGCGATACAGCTCATTGGCTGCGAGTAGGGCGCAATACTCATCGATGATGTTCTCTTCACCATCGTTTAGATACTGGAGGTTGTACTCTTTTAGATGCCAGTAACCCTTAACCGCCATTTCAAGGTATGTGTGGCTCGAGTAGCTGCCAGAGATTTCAAGCTCAGAAGCTGCGGCTAATGCTGCGATAGCAACACCTGCACCTTGTCGGTAGCCCGCTTGTAAGTCCGTTGATTTATGACCTTCTTGAGTCGCATAAGCGCAGATATCGCGTTGGTTGATATCTTTGCTCCATTTGTCGAATACCGTCATATAGAAGTATCCGTCAGCGTCTTGCATACGCACTAAGAAGTCGGCACCGAACAGAGCCTCTTCCGTTAGACGAGTCATGGAGAATTTCGGGAAGTCTGGGTTATGGCCAGTCAAGCGTACGCTTTTTAGCATGTTCCAAACGACCATCGGAATTTGTTGTGGGTTTAGGTAGTTACCATAAGACAGGTGGCTAAAATACTTACTGACATCACCTGATGCGTCATACCATCCACCGTGGACATCGACGTATCGGTCGGTACCTAGAATTTGTGCTTGTCGATCTTTTTTGTCGAAAATCCCGCCACAGCGTTGTGACTTAAAGTAATGAAGCACATCAGAAAACGTGTGGTTCATTAATAGGTTGCTACCAATCTCAAATACTTCTGAACGCAGGTTGTCAAAACGTAGGTAGTAGCGACCAGATTCAGTGACTGAACTGAAATCAATAGTGAAGAATTGCCCTTGATGCCAATTTGCTACGCGGCCTTGTTTAACCACATCAAAATTTCCGACAGTCATATGGTTGTCAGCACAGACGAGTAGAGCCGTAGTGCTTGATAGGCGAGCTTTCTTAGTTTGTAGGATAGCTTGCTTCGGGCCTGTGGACTCATAGCCAATATGGTTGGTCAATAACAGCATCAATATTCTCCGACAGTCCTAGTTTCTATTGGCTAGGTACTTGAATGTTTTGGATATAAATAGTTAGGGTCCGAAGACCCTAACTTGGGTTTTATTGCTTAGCTTTCGTGTAGGTAACAGCGCACAAAGTGGTTATCAGCGAGTTGCGTAACCCCTGGTAGCTGCTCTTTGCACTTATCCATTGCGTGAGTACATCGGCCTGCAAATGGGCAGCCTGCTGATACTGGTGTCCACAGAGGAATCTCACCTTTGTTGCCTGCAAGTTGCTCGTGGATCGACTTCTTAGGATCTGGAACGGCCGAAACAAGCAATTGGGTGTATGGGTGCTGAGGGTTAGCAATCACGTCATCGGTATCGCCCCATTCCACCATGTGTCCCACGTACATCACCGAAAGGTCTTCAGCGATGTAACGAGCGGTTGCGATATCGTGAGTGATGTAAAGCAGAGACATTTGCTTCTCGAACTTCATCTCTTCCATTAGGTTCAAAACACCGGCACGAATCGATACATCAAGCATTGAAGTTGGCTCATCGGCTAGTACAACTTCGGCACCTACCGCGATGTTGCGGGCTAGGTTGACACGTTGACGCTGACCACCAGACAGTTGGTGAGGGTATTTCTTCGCCGTCTCTTTTGGCGGAATGAGACCTACTTGCTCTAAAAGATCGTAAACGCGTTCTTCTAGCTCTTTCTTGTTGCCCGGAGATACTTTCTTGTGGATCAACAGTGGTCGAGCAATGTGGTGGAAGATATTGTGCGTTGGGTTCAATGAACCAAACGGGTCTTGCCATACCATCTGCACGCCTTCACGGTAGTGCATAAGATCTTTTCTGCTTGAGATCTCTTGGATATCACGACCTTTGTATTCGATCGTGCCGCCTGAAGGTGCGTACATTTTTGCGATCATTTTTGCGGTTGTTGATTTGCCTGAACCAGACTCACCAACCACTGCTAGGCCACGGCTTTTGTACATCTTGAATGACACGTCGTTAATCGCACGCATCATTGGGGTTTGAATGGTGGTACTGCTTATTGGGAAGTCTTTTACGACATTCTTGCCTTCTACCAATAATTGACCGAAATCTTTGCTCATAATTGTCTCCAGAATCCTTATTCGCTTTGCTTGTTTTTAGGCGGTCGAGCCGCCTTGTTCGTTATTCACGCTGAGTCAGCGTGCAAGCTATAGCTTCCTTTGTACTATTGGGTCACCGTACAGGTGGCAGTTAGACAAATGTCCCGGGTCGATAGAACGCAGCTTGGTTGGCACCTTGGTACACTTTTCATGTACACGGTCACAACGAGCTTGGAAACGACACCCTTCAGGGATCTCTAACAGGTTCAGAGGGTTACCCGGAATACCTGCTAACTTTGTCTTTGGCCCTGTCAGTGGAGGGAAAGAACTTCCCAACCCTTTGGTGTAAGGGTGGTAAGGGTTTTCTAGAATATCTTGAGAGTTAGCTACTTCGATTAGCTCACCTGAGTACATGATGCCGATGCGGTCAGAGAACTCGACCATCAATGACAAGTCATGGGTGATGAACAGAATTGAGAAGCCAAATTCTTCTTTTAGTGCATAGATCTTTTGTAGGATTTCGCGTTGCACAACCACATCAAGTGCGGTTGTCGGCTCATCCATAATGATCAGCTTTGGATTCAGTGCTAACGCGATAGCAATAACCAAGCGCTGACGCATGCCGCCAGAGAATTGGTGAGGATAGTCACTCAATCGGCTCGGGTGAATATCGACGATTTCAAGTAGACCTTCAGCACGCTGCTTAGCTTGCTCGCGAGTCATGTTGGTGTGACGCATGATTACGTCACAGAACTGCTCTTCCATCGGTAGTACTGGGTTGAGTGCGTTCATCGCGCTCTGGAATACCATCGACATCTCACTCCAACGGAACGACTGCATACGGTCATCACTGTATTCAAGGATGTTCTCACCGTTGAAGATAACCTCACCACCACTGATGTAAGCGGGCGGCTTATGAAGACGCATAAGAGAGAAAGCGACCGTTGATTTACCACAGCCAGATTCACCAGCTAGGCCGAAGACTTCACCTGGAGCGATGTCGAAACTTACGTTGTTACACGCACGAACATCGCCAGACTCTGTGATGTAATCCACGCATAAGTTGCGGATAGAAATTAGTGGTTCAGACATGATTATTTATCTCCGCTCCAAAGTGCATTTTGTGGTGGTAGTTCTGGTTCACGTTCTTCTTTGTCTTGAGCTGCTAGTTTCTTCCAACGCTTCATGCCTTTGTGAGAACGCAGTTGCGGGTTAGCAATTTCATCGACCGCGAAGTTAAGTAGAGCAAGGCCAGTTACAAGTAGTGTCAGTGCGATACAAGGAGCCAGCAGTTCCCACCAAGCGCCAATCAGCATTGATGAAGAGGTTTGAACGTTGTAAAGCATGATGCCCCAGCTGATTGTGTTCGGGTCACCAAGACCTAGGAACGAGATGGTTGCTTCCATCATGATTGCGTACATCACCGAACCGATGAAGCTTGCGCCAACGATAGAGATAAGGTTTGGCAGAATCTCTACGAAGATGATGCGGAATGAAGATTCACCCAAAACTTCAGCGGCTTTTACAAACTCTTTTTCACGCAGTGCTAAGGTTTGGGAGCGAACAACACGGGCACCCCAAGCCCAAGACATAAAGCCGATAACCAAGGTTATGGTGAGTGGCCCTGCCTCACCGATAAAGGCTGCTACTACGAACAGTAATGGGTATTGAGGGATTACCAGCATGATGTTCATTGCGGCTGTTAGAACGTCATCGACACGGCCACCGAAGTAACCTGCAGAAACACCAATAACAGTTGCGAGTAAACATACGGTTAGACCCGCACCAAAACCTACAGCAAGAGATACGCGTGCGCCGTATACCACTTGAGACCAAACGTCACGACCCATACGAGTTGTACCTAGTACGTGGTCTGCCTTTTTAGACATGATCAATGTACGACGGTCGTCTGCTAGATTTTGAGCAACCCAGCCATCAGGGTTAGTTTGTGCAGACTTCACCACGAAACCAGGATATTCGTGTGGGTTACCTGTACGCTTGTCTGGTACATGTTTGGTGATTAATGGAGCTGCAATCGCGCCAAGAATAAAAATACTTAGGATGATGACGCCTGTTAGGGCCATCTGGTTACGCCAAATGAGTTTTAAAAAGTCTTTCATGATTATTTACCACCCTTACGAAGACGAGGGTCAAGAACAACGTAAAGCATGTCTGCAACTAGGTTAAAGAACAGCATGAATAGCGTCATGATAAGCAGCTGACCTTGCAGTACTTGGTAGTCACGAGCGTTAATTGCGTTGAAAAGTACGCTGCCAAGACCTGGGTAGTTAAAGATGATTTCGATAATTAACTGACCGCCGATTGCCATACCTAGCGACATTGACAGGGCTGTCACACTAGGTAGCATCGCGTTACGAGCTGCGTAGTTGAATACCACTCGGTTTTCGCTCAGGCCTTTGCCTTTCGCCATGGTGATGTAGTCTTCGGCTAATAGGTTGATCATGTTGTTACGCATGTTTACTAGGAAGCCACCAATTTGAACAACAGAAGCACAGAACAGTGGTAAGAAGGCGTGGTAAGCGACATCTTTAATGAATGCCCAGCTTGTCCAATCAGGTATAGTACCAGCGGTGTAGGCATACCCTGTTGGGAACCACTTCAAGCCAATTGCAAAGGTAAATAGTGCAATCATCGCGATAACAACTTGAGGAACGGCTTGTAGAATCAGCATCCCTGGCGTTACGAAGGCATCGTACTTACTGCCGCGTTTCCACGCTGCGAAAATACCTAGGATTGAACCAATCGAGAAAGAAAGAATAACTGCGGTGCCGGCTAAGAAAAGCGACCAACCGAATGCTCCACCCAACAGTGTGTTTACAGAAAGTGGGTAGAATTGAATTGATGTACCAAGTTCCCAGCTAAGAATGTTCTTCATGTACGCCACGTATTGAACTAAGTAGCCACCATCAACGAAGCCTAATAGTTCTTTCATTGCAGCAATACGCTCTGGAGTAACTTGTACAGAAGCGTTCGCAAACATCATGGTAACTGGGTCACCAGGCATTGCTCTTGGAATAATAAAGTTTAACGTCGCAGCAACTAATAGCGCGACAAAATAAAATGACAAACGTCTTAAAAAATAACCCATAACTCACACCTTACTCACCCAGATTGTTTCCCTGTTTCTGGATTCAGGTCGCTCCTAGCGAAATTTGGAACGAAAAACCCCCTGACGACTAGCGCCATACTTTCAATTGAGAGTGTGGGGATTTTTATAAGCGGCGTAAGAGGTTACGCCGCAAGGATTGAACGATTACTTATTTAACTGGTTTTAGGTCCAGTACATGAAGTAGACGCTCTGGAATACCAGCCCAAATGTTTGGACGGCCTTTTGGATTTTCTTCGTTCCACCAACCAGTGAAGCGAGTTGTGTTGTATTGGTACATGTAAGCACCAGACATCACAGGGATTGTCACTTGGTCTGCAGCGATGATTTGCTGGATACCGTGTGCAATGTCTAGCTGCTCGTTCTTATCAGCTGTTTTGTAGAAGCTGTTTAGAAGACCATCTAGCTTGTCGTTTTTGTAGAAGTGCATTGCGAAACGAGGCATACCATCACCAGATTGTAGTGATGAGTTGTAAGCACTGTTCCAGTACGTGTATGGATCCGCACCGTGGAAGTAGTTTGTGTATGCTACGTCGTATGTACCTTCAAGCATTGCTTGGTTGTAAACAGAGAAGTCAGGTGTACGAGCTTTTGCTTTAATACCGATTTCGTTTAGCTGTTCTACCGCTAGTTGAACTGTGTTGTTGAAGTCAGTCCAGCCGTTTGGCGATTGAATCATTAGTTCGAAAGACTTGCCTGATGGAGTGTCAACAAAACCATCTTTGTTTACATCTTTGAAGCCAGCGTCAGCAAGAAGCTTCTTCGCGCCTTCAGCGTTGTAAGTGTTGAAGCCTTTGTACTTGTCATGAGTTTTTTCATCAGACCAAGCTTCAAACGCGTAGCCAAGACCCGATGCGAAATCGTTTACAGTACCGCCACCGTAGAATGCGATGTCGATGATAGTTTGACGGTCAAGAGCCATAGAGAAAGCACGACGGAAGTCAACGTTGCTCAATGCTTCATGCTTCGCAGCATCAGGGTGCTTGAAGTTAACGATGAATGCCTGTGTACCTGCTGGCGGGTACCAGTAGTGGTGTTTAGGGCTAGCTGCTGCGTATGTACGATCGATATCTGGAACGAAAGAAGACGTCCAGTCCATTTCACTGTTTACAACTTTACCTAGGAATTGGTCGTTGTTCGCAATTTGTGGAACACGTAGACAGTCAACATCTAGGTTGTCTGCATCCCAGTAGTTCGGGTTTGCACACTGGATGTATAGCTGCGCTGTAAACGTATCGATTTCTGTAAATGGACCAGAACCTACCGGGTTCTCATTGGTAAACGTTGATGGATCTTTAACGTCTTTCCAGATGTGCTTAGGTACTACAGGTACTTTAGCAATCTCGTAAGGTACGTTTGAGTTTGCTTCTGTTAGTGTGAACTTAACTTGGTTGTCGTTCAGTTTTTCTACAGAAGTTACCCAAGAGTTGATACCAGATTGGTCAAGCTCTGGCTTCTCTTTTACAAGGTTGAAAGAAAAAACAACATCATCAGCAGAGAAAGTTTCTCCGTCAGACCATTTAACACCCTTACGAATGTCGAAAACAACGCTCATCAGATCATCTGACATCTTGAAGTTTTCAGCTAGACGGAACACTGGAGTGTTACCGTGCATTTCGTTAAATACTACTAGCGGCTCATACATGAAGTCAGTTGTAGTATGTAGGTTAGTAGCACCAAGGTACGGGTTAAAGTTACGTACGAATGTAGTGTACTCTTTCGGGTGAACGGTCAGTTCACTGCGTTCTGCAGCGGTTGCTACTGATGCAAAACCTGTTGTAGCAGTTGCAATAATTGCTGTTGCTATTGCTGTTTTTTTTATATTGGCAAGCATAGCTGTTCCTTACTATTTGCTTTCATTTCACTAATGGATTGAATGTTATCTGTCGCTAAATTGTTTAGTAGATACACACTCTGGTTAAAGGCCTACCTCTTCTTCGTTGCTCCAGATTCATCGTTGATTCTGAGAAGTGGTAAGAGTGGCCTGTAGGCCTTTGGCAGGAGTAAGAAAACACCTTATCGATGAATTAATCAAACTCGTTTCCCGTCAAAAACGTTAAAAACACACAACCCCACGTCATTAACGTCAAAATAGGTTGCTTTGGTGGTTTTTCGTACGCAATTGTTAAAGTGATGTGACTCGCATTTGGTTTTGAGGTTCTTGCAGGTTGTAAGTGGCCACTAACTTTAAAGGCTTTTTATTATAATGCCTTACCCTACGTTGGTATAATTGTAGATCTCGGTCACTTGCCAGTTTTACGTTAAATTTCCCTAGAAAATTAAATCTGCCGTTCTGTTGTGACTCGCTTCTCAAACTGCAACAAAGAGTCAGATATGATTGAGAATAGAACGAAAAGTACTGACGGTTACGAGCCCACACTGTACGTAATTGGCGTGAATTCCTCCTTGTTTAAGGGCGTAAAAAAAGTGCGTTGCAAGCGATGGGATTCTACTTTTTGTGATTATTAGGCGTACAAAAAAGCCCACGCTAGGTGGGCTCCATTATTCAAAGTATCGTGATGTTGGTTCAGGGATTAACTGGTCAGTAGTTTCTGAAGTTTATCTCTTAGCACCTCAATATGGGTTCTTTCTGGCGTCTGTTCTTTACAGTGTTCCAGTATGAATTCGATTGAGCTCAGTACCGTTCGCCAGCGAGGGGTTTTCGGTAGGGTTTCTACGCGTAGGTATTTGTCTAGCGTTCGAGTTTGCAGCGTACTGCGGTCTAAGTAGACGCGCCACAAGCCACTCTTCTCGGCGAAAGCGAACTTGGTTTCACCAGTCACCGATTCCCAGTAGATGATGGCATTAGTCATCGCATCGACCAGTACCTCGCGCATTAACTCTTGCTTGTTTTTACCTTCACCGGTTGCCTTGTCAGCAAGACGAGTAAATTCTCCGCCAAGCTCCTTCAACTGTTGCAACTTATCTTTGTCGCCTTCAAAGGCATAACTAGAGAGAGCTTCAACCGCCGTTTCAAGGTTATTGATTCGGTTTGAGTTAACACCACCACCTACATTGAAGATATACATGGTGTCGAGCCCTGAGCCTTCAGGCAGCTTAAGGATGTCACTTGGTATGCGCTGACGTGTATCGTCTATATAGATATCAATATCACCGCAGTAGTGGGCTTGTTCTACCTTAAGGTATTTAGGCGCAATGATCTCGTCGACCATTGAGCGTTTAAGTTGTTCTTGTCCGCGTCTGAATAGCTTCGCCGCAGCTTCGTTAGCAAAGCGAATACGTTGGTCGTCACGAATACAGATGATGGCTTCAGGTGCCGATTCTAGTTGCTCTAATAAGCGGCCTTGAGTTTCTAACAAGTTAGCCTCAACCATCGCTCTATGTTTGAGCTCGAGTTGCAGTTGGTCGTTTTCAAGGCGTCTCTGTTCAGCTTTGCTTGCTGATAGATGTGCTGTAATTCGAGCCGCTAGTTCTTGTTTGTTGAACGGTTTAGACAAGTAGTCATTGGCGCCAGCTTCGAAACCTCGAACACGGTCTTCTGCTTGGTTGAGTGCCGTTAGCATGATGATTGGCAACTGAGCATGATCGTATTGCTTACGCAGTGCTTCACAAACCTGATAGCCGCTCATTCCTGGCATCATGATGTCGAGTAGAAGCAGCTCTGGCTTCTCTTTCTCAATCAGTTCAATGGTTTCAGGGCCATCACATGCAGTACGTACTCGATAACCTTCTAACTTCAAGAAGCTGTCTAATACTCGCAGGTTAACCGGCTCATCATCGGCGATAACCAATAACGGGCCATCTGGGTTTTCACTGATAACACTATTTTCTTGTTGGCTGTTATCAATTAAATCAGGCGCTTGGAAGTGCGAGTAGTGACCTGATTCGTTGTAACTGTCTAACTCATCTTGAGTAGCTAGGGGCAGGGTAAAGCTAAACGTAGTGCCGAGCATTGGTTGGCTACTAACGTACAGTGAACCGCCCATTAGCTCGATCAACTGACGACTGATCGATAATCCAAGCCCTGCACCTTGGCGGTAGTTACTCGCATCTTGGCCTGCTTGAATCAATGGCTCAAAGATGTGCTCAAGGTACTCGGCCGGTATACCTTGGCCAGTATCGACAACTTGTACACGAATGTTGTCATCGATAACGCTGGCAGAGATAACAATTTTACCTTCTGAGGTGTACTTGATGGCATTGCCGACCAAGTTATACATCACTTGCTCAAGTCGTTGAGGATCCGATGAAACCAGACCTAAATCACTTGGGACTTGGTTAATAATACGGATTGGCTTATTGCCCAATAGGTGATGAGACAACTCTAGGACCAAGCTGGTGGCTGCCGACAAATCAACGGCTGATTTCTTAATATCTAAGCTGCCATAGCGCATCTTGTGATAATCAAGCAGATCATCAACCAAGGTCGCCAATCTCTGACCGCTATTGATGATGATATCTAACTGATACTTCTGGTTTGCTGGAATAGGGCCGTTCGCTCCAGATATCAACGCTTCAGCGATACCCACCATGCCATGCAGTGGTGTTCTCAATTCATGTGAAGTAGTCGCTAAGAACTCATCTTTGAGTTTATTGGCCAGTTGTAACTCTTCGTTTTGCTTTTGAATGGTCTTAAGGTTGTCCTCAAGCTCATCGTTTTGGCTTTTGATGAGCTGCATTTTTTCACGAATAGATCGCTGCATTCTTTCGAAGCTCACCGCGAGTCGGCCTATCTCATCTTTGCGCTCGGTATTGATCATGGTTTCATCGAGATCACCCGCCGATACTTTTTCGGCAGCCCACGTCAGTTTAAGCAGTGGGGATGTGATGAAGTTAGACAGATAGTGCGATGCAACGACTACCAGAATGATCGCCGTTAGCATCACGATCACGAAGATCTTTTCTAACTGATGAATACGGGCAAACGCCTCTTTCTCTGGCAGCTCTACGACAAGAGCCCATGTTGCGTATTTCAGCTCAATTGGCGTATATGCCGCGATGATCGCTTGATCTAGGGTGTTGTCGAAGGTGCCAACCGCTGTTTCGCCAGCCAATGCTTTATCGACAACATCTAGGCTCAAGTTGATAGATTCTTGTGAATGAGCAAGGCTACGCGGCAGGTGATCATCACCTACAAGCAGCGTTTGAATATTCGAACTCTTGTTGAGATCCGCAATCAACTTAGTAATGCCGTTGATTGGTAGCCTAAACATCGCGTAACTGTGTAGGTAGCCTTGTTGAACGATAGGTGCGCCTAGCCATGCGGTCTGTTTGCCATTCTCGTCTTTAAAGTCAGAAACGATAACCGGCGTGTAATCTTCGTTAGATTTGCGTCGGTCGGTTACGTCTTTGGCTAGTCGTTGAAAGGTAATACCTAGGTTGGAGTCCTTGTATTTTCCTGTCAGCAGATTGGTGCCGTAATCGTCATTTTTAAAGACGGAATAAGCGACGTTACCGTTGATATCAACTAAGAGAATATCGTCAAAATCAGAGCGTTTAAGCAGTTCTAGGTAAGCATTATGGTAGCGCTTGTGGAGCAGGCGATAACGCTCGCTGCCAATAAAGCTGCTGGATTCAGGGAGGATCGACGTTTTGATTTGATCGCCAGAGCCTTGAATATAGCGCTGCTGTGCATTACTGCGTGCCTCGTCAATATCTAACCCCAATCGTTGAAATGCATTGATCAAACCATAAAATCGCCCGCCACTGGCATTGGCCAATTCTGAGCGAACAAAGCCCATCACTTGGGATTCTTGAGCTTGTAGGTAATCGACAATTTGCTGCTGCTTAGTATCACGAACCGAAACAAGGTGTGAGGTGCTTTGTTCCTGGAGATCCTGACTGTGCGATTGGAGGAAAAATATCGCGATAAGTGTCACAGGGGTAATACTGAGGACAAGAAATGCCAGCATTAGGGTATTTTGAAGGCGCTTAAACTTCTGCTTACGATAGAATCTAAACATAAATTGGGTACTACTTTCCTTTGATGTACTGCTAAAAGGGGCGAAAACAAGTACAGAGAATAGAATTAACGGGTTCCAATTTAACGAAATTAACGAGTTTTTTTACTTTGACAAGTAAGTGGTATTTAAAGCGTGTGCAAAAGCTCATTTTTATAGAGTTTTGACAAAAATATGAACAGACAGCGCAGATAATGACCCTGCGCTGTACTAGAGAGGTTATTTGTTTGCGTGATAGATCGCGAATTTAGTGGTCTTATTTAGAGTCGCGCATTTTCCAAACGCTTGTTCAATAATTGGAATGTATTTTAAGAAACTATTCGCAACAATAATCATCTCACCAGAACGCTTCAAATGCTTAGGAGCCTGAGAAAGTAAGGTCTCAGTCGCGCTGTAGCTAGTGTCTAAACCTGAATGGAATGGTGGGTTACTGATGATGAACTGATAGTCTTCTGCAGTATCAGAATAGACATCGGATGCGAAGACTTTACCCGTTAAACCATTCGCTTCTAGCGTTGCTTGGCTTGATGCCACGGCAAATGCACTGATGTCGCACATTTCTAGCTCGATATCTGGGTTACGAGATGCCATCACCGCGCCCAATACGCCTGCACCACAGCCAAAATCCAGTACCTTGCCTTTTAGTTTTGGCAGAGTATCCAACAGAAGTTGGCTACCGACATCGAATTGACCGTGACTGAAGACGCCAGGAAGGCTTTTTACCGTAAGTGATTGCTCACCAATGTTAACCGTGTAGGTCTTAAACCAGTCTTGCAGGTTGAACGCTTGTGGTTGCTCGAAGCATTGACCCCAGTAGAAAGAGCAACGACGCGCTGAATCGTATTTAACAACTTTGCCGTAAGGAGCAAACATCTTCTCGATGCTTTTCACGCCTGAACGGTTTTCACCAACCACGACGATCTCGGTATCTTTGCCTAGCTTGGCAAATAGCATCGCCAACAAAAATTCCGCTTCCGCTTTGGCTTTTGGCCAGTACAACATCACTAAGTCGGCTTTGGTCTCTTCGGTAAACTCCGCACCATAAAAACGTTGGATGGTGTTGTAGCCTTCTAATTGACGGTAGTAGCTGTAATTAGAAGTAAACACAGAGACAGATTCACAATGCTTCGCTAACTCAACAGGGAACAAGTCTTCTGCCTCACCGGCAACTAAAACATGTTTGCCTTCAAAGTAGGCGAGTTGGCGTTGAGCAATCTGGCTTGGTGCAATATAAGCTGACATAGGACACTCTGTTGAATCGTTAGCAAAAAATGAGGGCGGATTTTCGCATAATCCGCCCAAAGCTTGAAGTGTTTAATACGGGTTCGCCAATCAAGTTGACGTCAAGTTCGTTAACTCTTGTCTTGCTGGTTTAAAAAGTCCTTAAACTCTTCATCGTAGATGTTGAATAGGACAATGGTAATCGCAAAAATCAATGGTCCGTAGATAAGACCAATTAGGCCAAACAGTTGAATACCACCCAATAGTGAGAAGAAGATCATCAGGGTATTCATGCCTGCACTGCCTTGCATTAGCAGCGGACGCAGAAGGTTATCAATTGAACCAACAATCGCTACACAGTAAACCGTTAGGAAAATCGCCCACGTGGTATCACCAGTTAGGAACAAGTAGGTTGCTGCTGGAATCCAGATTAATGCGGTACCCACAACTGGGATGAAAGAGGCAAAGCCCATCATAGTACCCCAGAATAGACCTGGGAAACCGGCAATCCACATACCTAAACCGCCGGCAAAACCTTGCGCGATTGCGGTTAAGAATGAGCCCATTACTGCTGATTTAGATACTTGTTCTATCTCTGTTAGAAGTTTGTCTTCTTGGCTACGAGACAGCGGCAGAATATGACGAACCACACTGATGATTTTGTCGTGATCTCTTAATAAGAAGAACAAAACGAACAGCATCAAGAAGAAATCCATCAAGAAATTGGTCGCGTCACCTAAGATTTTGGCACTGATACCAACTAGCTTAGAACCAAAGCTTGTCGCAAACTCACCGACTTTTTGTGCGATGGCTTGGGGCTCAATATTGTCGAAAGGCAGGTAGTTATTCACAAATGACAGCGCTTTGACCACTAACGGATGAGCAAACAGAGTCTGAATGCCGCCGTGTGTTACCCATTGGTAGGTGTTCTGAGAGAACAGAGAACCTTGCTGAACAATTGCTGCGAATACTGCCAATAAAGGGATAACAATAATGAAGGTCAGTATGATACAAGACAGCAGAGAGACGATGTTTTCTTTATTCGGGAGCTTTTTTTCAAGCCACTCATGGATTGGGAACATCAATAGTGAAATGATAAAGGCCATCACGATAGAGTTAACGTATGGCTCGATAAGCAAGTAACAAGCATAAGCCGCCGCGAGTAGGGCAATGATGATCACCCAGTGGCTGGAATTGATTTTGAGTTTTTCTGACACGGTAATGGTCTCTATATTTGCGTTCTGAGTTTATAATGGCTGCAAAACAGAGAGTTAGCAATGAGGAGTTTTGATAATGGGATGCTGTAATAAAGATAAGAAATGCCAAGACGAAGAACAGCAAACAAAAAAAGAGATCCCTTGGTTCAGAATGTTCCTCGGTACCTTGATGTTGTTGGTTTTTCTTTTCTGGGAACGTTAATCGCTTTTGGTTCAGCTTTAGCCTTAGTCGACGGCTAAATAAGCTGTCATATTTTTTGGCTGGTGAGCGCGATATATAAAAAGGGCTGCATTTAATGCAGCCCTAAATTCAATCGGTTAGCGACTTATAAAGTGCTTTCGATTATTTGCTTTCAGCAGCAATGATCGCAAGAGAGCGGTCGGCAGCTTCTAGTGTTGCATCAAGTTCTTTTGAACCATGAGCAAGAGAAGTAAAGCTTGCTTCGAATGCTGAAGGTGCAAGGTAAACACCGTGATCTAACATTAGGTGGAAGAAGCGCTTGAAGCGTTCTACATCACACTTAGTTACATCTTCGTAGCACGTCACAGTTTCTTGATCTGTGAAGAAGAAACCAAACATACCGCCAACTTGATGAACTAGCATCGGGATGCCGTGCTTGTCAGCAAGTTGCTTGAAGCCTTTTGCCAACTGCTTAGTTTTTGAAGCTAGACGCTTTTCGTTGCCTTCTTCTCGTAGAAGGTTCAAACATGCGTAGCCAGCAGCCATTGCAACAGGGTTACCTGAAAGCGTACCCGCTTGGTAAACAGGGCCAGTTGGTGCGATGTATTGCATCACGTCTTTACGACCACCGAAAGCACCGACAGGCATGCCGCCGCCAATCACTTTACCAAGACACGTTAGGTCTGGCTTGATGTTGTAGTAAGCCTGAGCACAACCTTCAGCAACGCGGAAACCTGTCATTACTTCATCAAAGATTAGCAATGCACCTTCTTGATCACAGATTTCACGTAGACCTTCGTGGAAGCCTTCTACAGGAGGGATACAGTTCATGTTACCCGCTACTGGCTCAACGATGATACAAGCGATCTCGCCTTTGTTTGCTGCGAAGATTTCACGTACTGAATCTAGATTGTTGAAGGTTGCTGTTAGCGTTAGTTTCGCAAAATCAGCCGGTACGCCTGGAGAGCTTGGTTGACCTAAAGTCAGTGCGCCAGAACCAGCTTTTACAAGTAGGCTGTCTGCGTGGCCGTGGTAGCAGCCTTCAAACTTAAGAATTTTGTCACGACCAGTGAAGCCACGAGCTAGACGAATCGCGCTCATTGTTGCTTCTGTACCTGAGCTCACCATACGTAGCTGTTCCATTGATGGAACCATCTCAGATACCAGTTCAGCCATTTTGATTTCAGTTTCGGTTGGAGCACCGAAGCTAAGGCCGCGTTGAGCTGCTGCAATAACTGCGTCACGAATAACCGCGTGGTTGTGACCAAGGATCATTGGACCCCAAGAGCCAACGTAATCGATATACGCTTTACCATCAGCATCAAAAATAAGTGGGCCATCAGCGCGTTCAACGAAGATTGGAGAACCACCTACGCCATTGAATGCACGAACTGGAGAGTTTACGCCACCAGGAATGGTTTGCTGTGCTTTTTCGTACAGCTCTGCTGATTTGGTCATTGATATATCCTCTTTTGACTGTCGGACCAATTGGCACGCATTGTACCTATCCCTAATCCAACTAGGAATGCTTTCGCCCAGATAATCACCCGAATCTGGTTGTTTTGTGTGGTTACACGTTTTAATTGTTAGATATTGGCGAGTTTACAGCAGTAAAAGGACCGATCCTGTGGTGAATACTTGAACGTTTCAGTCAGGTATTAGATAATCACCGGAATATAAGAAAATACTCAACAACTATGGTCTCGAATTAGATTTGTATCATGTTGTTTTTGACACAGGTAAGAGAGGTTGTCGTGAGCGAAGTAAATATCCCATTGTCTTTTTCTGATGCAGCAGCTACCCGCGTACAAACGCTAATTGCTGAAGAAGAAAACCCAGAACTAAAACTGCGTGTATACATTACAGGTGGTGGTTGTAGCGGTTTCCAATACGGCTTCACATTTGATGAAAAAGTAAATGATGGCGACACTACAATTGTAAACAGCGGTGTAACGCTGGTTGTTGATCCAATGAGCCTACAATACCTAATGGGCGGCATGGTTGATTACACTGAAGGCCTAGAAGGCGCACGCTTCTTTGTGAACAACCCGAACGCTACAACAACATGTGGTTGTGGCGCATCATTCAGCGTATAGCATGAGTTGAAAATAGCTTGAGCTCAAAGCTGTATTAGATACATTTCAAACGCCGAACTTATGTTCGGCGTTTTTGTTTTTACTTAGTAACTTATTACTTTTCAAAGCATTCCTCTCATTTTTAGTACACGGCATATTTTTTAAACTGTCGATAGCGTCCAACTTCGTTGAGGATTGGTCTGTTAAGGTTACCTTTGTGCATAAGGAAGTTGCACATCACGCTATTAAGCCAACTAGCGCGCCTGAATGACATCGGACAAAAGGATTTGTTATGCCCACTCTATTTTCTCACTCACCACTTTTTCAGAAATTGAAGCAGCCGTGGCTGGTTTCTCTGACTCTAGTCGTGTTGTTGTCGATCTGGCTTGGTTTAGGCGTAGGGCAAGCAGAAGAGTCACCTGAAAAAAAGGCAACAGAAATTCCGCTGGCTAAGGTTTCCTTTCAAACCTTCACCTCATCACCGACCTTTAAAACGATTGATCTCTATGGAAGAACGGCGCCCGATAGGCATGCTCGTCTAGGTGCAGAAGTCGCGGGTAAGATTGTCAGATTGAATGTTGTTAAGGGGGGGATGGTTAAAGCAGGACAAGCCATTGCCCAGATAGATAAGGGTGATTTAGAGATTCAACTAGAGCGAGCATCTGCGTTATATCGCTTGAAGCAGAAAGAGTTCAAAGCGGCGCAGTCACTGAAGAAAAGAGGACTGCAAGGTGAAATCGCCTACACCACAGCTGAGGCTTCATTAACAGAAGCAAAAGCCATGATGCGCAATGCGGAATTGGCTTTAAAGAATACTGTGATTACTTCGCCTTTTTCGGGTGTGGTTCAAGATTTGATGGTGGAGCTCGGTGATTTCGTTAGTGTTGGCGATCCTGTTGCTGGCGTGATTGACCTCGATCCTTTGGTTATTGAGGCGGATGTCAGTGAGCGTCATATCCAACATTTGCTAGTCAATCAATCTGCTTTGGTTCGTTTGTTAGGGCGAGAAGAAGCGGAAGGCCGTTTACGCTATGTTTCTCGTATCTCTTCTGTTGCTACTAATACCTTCCCAATCGAGATAGAAATCGATAACTCTAAAGGCCTATTACCAGCAGGTGTCAGTGCCGAAGTTAAACTCAACCTAGAAACAAGAGATGCAATAAAGATAACACCGGCGATGCTAGCATTGGATGAGGCGGGTAACCTAGGGGTCAAAACCTTGGTTTCAGTCGATGACTCACCAACGGTGAAGTTTGTAGGCATTCAGCTAGTAAAGGCCGAACAAGATGGAGTGTGGCTCACGGGGCTAGGTCAACGCGTCGATATCATCACAGTAGGCCAAGGGTTTGTGCGTGATGGTGATTCGGTGATTGCTGTTGAGCAAGTCGCTGAACTCTCTAACGTAACCGCAGAGTAGGAGATAACCGATGTATTCAATTATTGATGCAGCCTTGTCTCGTGCTCGAACAATGCTCTCCCTTTTAGCGTTAATCCTTGTAGCCGGTGTCGTCACCTATATCACGATACCTAAGGAATCGAGCCCAGACATTACCATCCCAATTATCTATGTTTCGGTCGGGCACCAAGGGATCTCGCCAACGGATGCAGAACGTTTATTGGTTCGACCTATTGAGCAAGAGCTGAGGTCGATTGAAGGCGTAAAAGAGATGACAGCAACCGCAGCAGAAGGGCATGCCTCTGTTGTGTTGGAGTTTAATGTTGGCGTCGATCTCACCAAAGCAATGGCCGATGTGCGTGACGCGGTTGATCTGGCTAAACCAAAACTACCAGAAGACAGTGACGAACCGACCGTAAATGAGGTGACGCTGGCTTCTGAGCAACCTGTTTTGTCTGTTGTGCTATTCGGTACCGTTCCTGAGCGCACCATAGTGCAAATTGCCCGAGAGCTTGGAGACAAATTAGAAAGCTATCGCCAAATCCTTGAAGTCGATATTGCGGGCGATCGCGCTGACATCGTCGAGATCATTGTCGATCCGTTATTGATGGAGAGCTACAGCTTAGATCAAGCGGATATCTATAATCTGATCGCTCTGAACAATCGAGTGGTGGCCGCAGGTTTTGTTGATACTGGCTACGGACGTTTTTCTGTCAAAGTCCCTTCGGTATTTAACTCCTTAAAAGACGTGCTTGAGTTGCCTATTAAAGTGGATGGCAAGCAGGTGGTCACTTTTGGCGATGTCGCTACGGTTCGTCGAGCGTTTCGAGATCCTGAAAGTTTTGCTCGTTTAGATGGCAAATCTGCGGTGGTGTTGGATATCAAGAAGCGTGCAGGTGAGAACATCATCGAAACCGTTGAGCTAGTCAAAGCGGTAATGGCTGGTGCTCAGCAGCAAGCGGAATGGCCAAATAACCTGTTGGTCAAATACACCTGGGATGAATCTAAAGATGTGAAGATCATGCTTAATGATCTGCAAAACAATATCTTATCCGCCATTATTCTGGTGGTGATCGTTATCATCGCGATTCTTGGTGTGCGTACCGCTTTGTTAGTGGGTATTTCCATTCCAGGCTCATTCCTAACCGGGTTATTGGTTCTTTCGGTGTTTGGCTTAACCGTCAACATCGTAGTGCTGTTCTCTCTGATTATGGCGGTGGGGATGCTAGTAGACGGTGCGATTGTGGTGACCGAATTTGCAGACAGGCGAATGCAAGAGGGTGAAGGGCGCAAAGCCGCTTACCGAGATGCAGCGAAACGGATGGCGTGGCCGATAACCGCATCGACTGCCACAACCTTAGCCGCATTTGCTCCGTTACTGTTTTGGCCTGATGTGACGGGCGAATTTATGAAGTTCTTACCACTAACTCTGATCGCGACTTTAACTGCATCATTGATCATGGCGTTGTTGTTTGTGCCCGTGCTGGGCGGTTTGATTGGCAAACCTCAATACGTATCGTCTAAAAGCCAAGCTCGAATGGTCGCACTGCATAATGGTGACTTTTCACAGGCTACTGGTTTAACCAAGGCTTACTACCACACGCTTTCTTTAGCGATTAAACACCCCTTTAAGATTTTGTTCAGTGCGGCACTGCTCGCGGTTGCAGTTGGTTTTACTTATTCAAAAGCGGGTCTAGGTGCAGAGTTCTTCCCAGAAGTTGATCCGCCATTCTTTAATGTCAAAGTTCGCTCGCATGGGGATCTGTCTATCCAAGAAAAGGATGACATCATGCGTGATATTGAACTGATGATGCTCAATCATGATGAGTTCGATACCGTTTACACGCGTACTGGTGGTGACGACCAGATTGGTTTGATCTCAATTACGCCTGTTGACTGGCAATATCGACGCAGCGTTAAGGCGATTATTGATGAGTTGAAGGTACAAACCGATCAATACGCTGGTGTTGAGATTGAATATAAGTTCCCTGATGCTGGGCCTCCGGTTGAAAATGACTTAGTGATTGAGCTGTCGGCAAGAACTCCAGAGCAGCTCAATCAGGCTGCAAAAATTGTGAGAGGTTGGGCTGATGGAAATAAAGCACTGACCAATATCAGCGATACTGCGAGTAAAGATGGCATCGATTGGAAGGTGGATATTCGCCGCGACGATGCTGCGCGCTTTGCAGCTGATGCGACCTTAGTGGGTAATACCGTTCAATTCGTGACTAATGGTCTCAAGATTGGTGATTATCTGCCCGATGACTCTTCAGAAGAGGTCGATATCTTGGTGCGCTACCCTAATGATAAGCGTGATATCGGGCGCTTCGACCAGCTTAGGGTGAAAACGCCAGCAGGTTTAGTACCTATTACTAATTTCGCTCAGATCGTTCCCGACCATAAGCAAGACACCATTAAACGCCTTGATGGCAAGCGTGTGGTGAACATCATGGCGGATATGGAAGAAGGGTATAACCTTGCTCTCGAACTACCAAAGATCGAACAAGCATTGAGTGAGCTAGGGCTGCCGAGTAGCGTGGAATTTCGCATCCGTGGTCAAAACGAAGAACAAGAAAACTCGTCAGCCTTTTTACAAAGTGCTTTCTTGGTTGCTTTGGCGGTAATGGCTTTGATTCTGATTACTCAGTTCAATAGCTTCTATCAAGCGTTTTTGATTCTGAGTGCTGTATTGTTTTCGACCGTTGGCGTGTTCGTTGGCTTACTGATCTTCCAACGTCCGTTTGGCATTGTGATGTCGGGAATTGGGGTAATAGCGCTCGCCGGCATAGTCGTGAACAACAACATCGTGTTGATTGATACTTATAATCAGCTCATCAAAAGAGGCTTGGACAAGCGAGATGCGATTCTAAGAACCGGTGTTCAGCGTTTAAGGCCAGTAATGCTCACGACGGTTACGACTATCTTAGGTTTAATGCCGATGGTGTTAGAGATGAACATCGACCTGATTAATCAAAAGATAGAGTTTGGCGCGCCAAGTACACAATGGTGGTCACAGCTTGCGACCGCTATTGCTGGTGGTTTGGCGTTTGCCACGGTGCTGACTTTAGTATTAACCCCTTGTTTGTTAATGCTTGGACGGAACAACAAACCTGAAAAACAGTAGCTAGTTGTGGTATGTGAGCATAAAAAAGAGCGCCTTGATGGGCGCTCTTTGCATTTTTCTATTTTGCAGTGAAGCTACAAACGCCTAGTTAGTCGCTAGTAACTGACCGTATCGCTCAAGGTTTCTTAATCGAATCTCTGAGTTGGCAATAAAGGTTGCTTTTGCTTTACCAGTTAACGACTTGGATTGAGGCAATTTCACGGTACGCGCATTTTTATGTACGCCATTAACCAAGAATTCATAATGTAAGTGCGGGCCAGTCACACGGCCTGTACCGCCCAAAGTACCAATGGTTTGGCCTTGTTTTACGCGCTGACCGGTTTTCACCATACGTCGCTTCATGTGCAGGTACTTGGTGATGTAGGTGTTGCTGTGGCGGATGAACACGTAGTTACCATTGAATTGGTTGTAACCTGACTTCTGAACAATACCGTCACCGGCTGCCCAGATAGGCGTGCCAACAGGGGCTGCGTAGTCAGTACCGCGGTGAGCTCGAATCTTACCGGTTACTGGGTGTCTCCTGGTAGGGTTAAAGTTCGATGTTACGCGACGAAAATCAATTGGTGAGCGCAAGAACGCCTTCTTCATCGCACGACCATTTTCATCGAAGTAGTTGCCGCTTTTATCATCCAATACCGCGGTAAATGAATCGCCTTGGTTTTTGAACACGGCTGCCATGATCTTACCGCGACCAACTACTTCACCTTCAACCACTTTCTCTTGGTATAAGATTTTGAAGCTGTCGTTCTTACGAATATCTAACGCAAAGTCGATATCCCAACCGAAGATGCCGGCCAGTTCCATAATTTGGTTTGCGGTTAAACCTGCGCTGACGCCAGCGTTCCAGAAGTTAGAGGTGATGTTGGCTTCGGCATAATTGTATTGGTATACCACTTCTTTTTTGTCGAAACTTGATGAGAAAGAATCGCCAGATTTAGTGATCTTGAAGCTTTCAAACGCACTAAGTTGTCGTTTTAACTGAATAAGGTCGTTGTTTTCATCAAAGCCGAACTGCAAGACATCACCAGGTCTTAGGTTAGACAGCTGCTTCTTAATATCATTATTGGTATTGAGTAGCGTGATCAGCAGACGGTATGAGAGGCCAATACGTTCAAATAAAACAGAGGTGCTTTCGCCAGAGCGAACGGTGTATTTCTCCCAATTGAGCACTGCCGTCGGTGGAGCGTCACTTGAGCTAATAAGTGCAGAGGCATTGATAGTCAGTGGGTAATGTTTTCCCACAACTAAAGCGCCCGAATCGTCACGCAAACTGTTGACGTCGGGGAGTAAGAAAATCGCGACGAAAATTATGGCACTAAAAAATGCGATAAAAGCCCGGTGCAAAATAGGAAGGCGTGCAAAAATAGACAACATGTTCCGGTTCGTTCTGTAAATATTATGAAAATCGACGACGGAATAGTGTAACTGGTTTCAAAATACATCGCTATTCAAGTAAGATGTCTAATTAATGTATTTTTGCCAAATCTGTGGGAGTGAACAAGAATGGCGAGTATTGAAGCTGCACTAGCCGAGATCAAACGTGGCGTAGAAGAACTGATTCCAGAAGACGAACTGATTGCAAAACTAAAAGAAGGTCGTCCTTTACGCATTAAGCTGGGTGCCGATCCAACAGCTCCAGATATCCACCTAGGCCATACGGTTATCTTTAACAAGCTTCGTGCTTTCCAAGAGCTTGGTCATGAAGTGACATTCCTTATCGGTGATTTCACTGCAATGGTTGGTGACCCATCAGGTAAAAACTCAACACGTCCACCGCTAAGCCGCGAAGACGTATTGAAGAATGCTGAAACTTACAAAGAGCAAGTATTCAAGATTCTAGATCCTGCGAAGACGCAAATTCGTTTCAACTCTGAATGGCTATCTGAGCTTGGCGCTGAAGGCATGATTCGTCTTGCTTCTAACCAAACTGTTGCTCGTATGCTTGAGCGTGATGACTTCAAAAAGCGTTACGCTGGTGGTCAACCGATCGCAATCCACGAATTCATGTACCCACTTCTACAAGGTCACGACTCTGTTGCACTAGAGAGCGACGTTGAGCTTGGCGGTACTGACCAGAAGTTTAACCTTCTAATGGGTCGTGAACTGCAAAAAGCAGCAGGTCAAAAACCACAAGCGGTACTAATGATGCCACTACTTGTTGGTCTAGACGGTGTTAAGAAGATGTCTAAGTCTGCGCATAACTACATCGGTATTAGCGAAGCACCAAGCGAGATGTTTGGTAAGATCATGTCTATCTCTGACGATCTAATGTGGAGCTACTACGAGCTGCTATCTTTCCGTCCTCTTGAAGAAGTTGCGGAACTGAAAGCTGGCGTTGATGCAGGTAAGAACCCGCGTGACGTTAAAGTGCTTCTTGCTAAAGAGATCATCGCTCGTTTCCACAGTGAAGCAGATGCTGAAGCCGCTGAGCAAGAGTTCGTTAACCGTTTTGCTAAGAACCAAGTTCCTGATGAAATGCCGGAGTTTGAATTCGAAGCAGGCCTGCCAATTGCGAACGTTCTAAAAGAAGCGGGTCTTGTAAACTCGACTTCTGATGCGATGCGTATGATCAAGCAAGGCGCTGCTAAGCTTGAAGGCGAGAAGATTGAAGACAGCAAATTCGTGCCTGAAGCAGGTACTGCCGTTTACCAAGTAGGTAAGCGTAAGTTTGCTCGTATTACTATTAAGTAATAATGCACATCAATAATTGAACCAAAGGCATCCACGGATGCCTTTTTTATTGACTTAAAATTGACGAAACTTTGAAACGCCTATTGCTACACTATGCGCGCTGTCAAATTGACAGTAATTCTGGAGATTTTTATGAACAATACCGACCATCCTCCTAGTTTGAATGGAGAAGAATAACCTGTCTCGGTATTGATCTATTGTCCTGCCGTTCAGGTAGGGTATCTTTGTTTTCCCCCGCATTCTTTTCCACACACTAGATTCTAACAAGTAGACACATCAGTAGCTTTCAGCTCTTGGTGCGCTTAGCTGTACGCTCTTGGTGTATTAGCTATAGGCTATTTGTTTTGATGGTCGTTACCTTTGCCAATCGGGAGATTCGCCATGACGGTAATGAACAACACTTTTTTATCTATTGAAGCTCTGTACTCAGAGCAAGACATCCAAGCTGTATCGAATGCATTTCAACAGTACGGACGTGAACAACAAATTAATCTTTTGAATCGAATGCCGCTCGAAGATGCGGTGCTAGTGCTGGGGCAATGCTCTTTGAGTACGATTCAGACTTTACTTAGTGAGCTAGAAGAGCAGGGCTTGGAGAAGCGCTCTCGACATCTAGCTCACCAACTAGGGCTGATCTACTCTGAGGTAGAACCTCAACAGGGTTACCTTTCGACTGGCGTCATGAGCCACGTCAGGCAGCGTATCGGTTGGATTATTTCGTTAGCACTATTGGGAATCGTCTCAGGGCTTATCATTGCTCAGTATGAAGACATTCTCAGTCAGTTGGTACTTTTGGCAATCTACATGCCGGTAATTGCTGCTGCTGGTGGTAACACCGGAACACAAGCAGCGACTTTGGTGATCCGAGCCTTAGCCACAGGTGAGTTGAAAAAACGCCAATGGGCTAACGTTCTATGGAAAGAGTTTAGAGTTGCTATTTGTTTAGCTTTAGCGATTGCTGTAGTGATGATTGGACGTATTTTGCTCTTTAGTGAAAACCAAGCGACAGGTGGTTATGATATCAACATGATTGCGTTAGCTATTGCGGTAGCGCTGTTTATTCAGGTGACCATATCAACCGTGCTGGGTGGCGGATTGCCGATAGTTGCTAGGCTATTTAAGCTTGATCCAGCGGTGTTAGTGAGCCCAGTGCTTGCTTCCATAGTTGATATCTCAGGAATGTGGATCTACTTCACTGTGGTTAACTCATTCCTCGGTATCGCTTAGCTCCTATAAAAATAGGCACCTATAAAAATAGCTAAATACATCTGAGAAACAAAAATGGCGCTGCAGATTGAAGGTCTTCAGCGCCATTTTTATTGTTTGAGTAGAAGTTTACACAGAGCTAAGCATTACTTAGATTTGCTTTGTGTTTGACTGAACTCGACCACATCTTTGTAGAAAGCACGCTCAAACTGGGTGATAGGTGCTTCCACTGGTTTGCCTGGATCTTGTTCTTCAGGGAAGTAATCACGGACAAATTGTACAAACAGAGAGTTTGGTTTTCCCGCTTTATCTAATCCGTATCCCGCCATGTTGTAACTGCCGTATAGAGAACCACTCTTGGCGATAATGTTGCCTTGAATCGGTGCTTTTCTCATGCTCTGACGGTATTTGAGCGTTCCATCAGTGCCAGATGTAGGCATAGCCTCAATCAGGCTGAGCTGTTGATCGTTTTCCCAGATATAACGAAGCACTTGAGCCATGGTCTGTGACCTCATTCGGTTATTTCTGGATAACCCTGAACCATCGACGAGCTGCGCTTTACTGAGGTCAATATTAGCCTTGGTCAGCAGTATCTGTTTTATTGCTTCAGTGCCGTTATTGAAGCTGCCCGGTTGAACATAAAATGTTGCTCCTAGCGTTTTAGTTAGATTATCTGCGATAAGGTTATCTGACTTCTTGAGCATGATATCGAGCAGTTCAGGAAGCTTTTCTGAGTTGTGACTAGCGACTAACGTGGTTTTGTCTGCTTGCGCTTTTTTACCAATAATCACATCACCTTTTACTTCTATTTTCAGTTCTTTGAGAAGCGATGTAACGACTTGATAGGTGTAAAGTTCCGGATTTTGAATCGCGAACTTGAGTGGCAGTGGCTTTTTACGCTCAACCAAGCAACCAGAGAGCTTGTAAGCGTTATCTGGTGTCGTGATGAGCTCCAAGTCACATTGTGTTGCCTTCTGCCCAGAGCGAGTTACCGTGGCAGCGGTGGTCGTCACGTCTATCGGATAGTGAGCGGGAATATAAACGCGTGTCGCACCATTATCTTTTGTATAAATAGAGGCTTGTGCGCAGTTGCTGTCTAAGGTCATTGCACTAGAAGGCGCGCTGTAACAAACCCCTAGAATGTCCCAAGGCCAACCCACCGCTCGCTGATAGCCCGTAAAAGTCGAGTTATCTAGGTATAAGTTGCCTTTGATGGCTCTGGACTGAGACTTAGCGTATTGAGCCAAAAGGCTTTTAAGCTGTTCTCGTTGCAGCGTTGGGTCGCCACTAAATGAAATGATTGAGTCATTACCAGAACGAACAATGCTGGTCGTGTAGTGAAAGTCATCCCCTAACTCCAACTTAGCCGCCAAAGCTGTCACCAGCTTCAAAGTACTGGCGGGTGGATAGAAGCCATCACTATTGGAATTCAGTTTGTTTGAATCGCCTTTCAGGGATTCCAAAATTACACTGGTGCTACTGCCATCAGGCAGTTTATCTAGAGGGGGGTAAGCGAAAGCGTTAACTGAGAAAGCGCTAATGGAAAAACTACATACCAGTAGTGTGGATAGAAGGCGCATAGAAGATTTCTTGGATGGCTGATGTTTTTAGTATACAGATATAAAAAACGCCCGCTAGATAGCGGGCGTTTTGATTCTCAATTAACTAATTAATCAATTAGATAATCAGAATTAGAAGTCGTAACGTAGACCTAGAGCGATTTCGTCTTCAGCTTGAGCAGAAGTTGCTTTGCCGTTAGAAGCTAGGTTTGTTGTACCGATCGTATCATTTTCAGAGATTAGGTTGAAATTGTACGAGATGTAAGTACGGAAGTTAGGCTTGAAGTAGTAAGTTGCATCGATTGCAACGTTATCTGCAGAAGTTTCACCGTCAGTTTCTGCATTGTTGTACGTTAGCGTGAATGCAGTTTTATCTAGTGTGTATGCTGCTGCGAATTCGTAACCTGTGTAGTCTACAGAATCGTTCTTGATTACACCTGTAGTCTGTTTTTCGCCATCAGTGAATACACCAGCGAAGTAGAAATCGCTCATGCGGTAAGATGCAGAAAGCATGTATTCGTTAGATTGATCTTGGTCTGCGTAACCAGCACCTAGCTTAACGCCAGAATCGCCGATTGCGTAGATAGCAGATAGAGAGTAGCCATCTTTACCGTTGTCGCTGAACTCATCGTTAGCGTCAACATCACGGTCAGCGAAGCGGTAGCTTGCTTTTAAGCCTAGGTCTTGGAATTGACCTTTGTAAGAAAGCATGTTGTCTGAACGGTCAGCTACTGCGATTTTGTCTGCCGCTGAGTTACCGTGGTAAGACATGATATCGGTAAAGTCAGTGATAACGCCTAGCGCACCGTCGTTTTTACCGTATGTAACTTCACCGAATGTACCGCCAATACCAGCGTATGTGTAACGGTTTGTGATGCTGTCGCTGTTGCTGTCTGTAGCACCACCGTTTTCAGCAGTTGTGAATTCGCCTTCGTAGAAACCAACGCCGTATAGGCCGTCTTGGATTTCAACTTTACCTAGGAAGTTAAGACGTACACGTGTTTTGTCTTCAGCTTTGCCATCTTTTAGAGATAGACGAGCTTCAGCACGACCACCGATCTCTAGAGAAGTGCCGTTTGAGCTGTATACAGAAGTACCGGCAATATCACCAGCTTGTTTACCGTCGGCTGCCACTGCGTTAGTAGCAAGAGCTGCAGCAGATACAGCAAGCGCGATCATAGTCTTGTTCATGTTATTATTTCCTAATTACTGTCCATAGAAGTTTTATTAAGGATTTGAACCCTTTTGTGTATTGCCTGTATTAATCAGGCTTCATAATCATGATTAGAACAGAAGTCTGAAAATGCCAGTGCAATCCATGGGTTACTTTTTACCTCTAAAGTTCCATGGTCAGTTAGTAAAATGATATAAAACTAAAAAATGAACACTGTTTTATTATATCTTTTTTGTTTAAGTGGTTGTTTTTGAGTGTATTTTATAAAAGTGTGATCTGTGTTTATTTTGTTTGTTTTTTGTTTTTTTAGGTATTTAGCTCTCCACTTATTGATGGGGAGGTTATTATTCATTTTTGTGATGTCTGTAATTTAGACCTAGATAAAGCTTTTATAACGCAAAGTGGAATAAAGGTGATTTAGCCATAAAGTTTGTTTACACTAAGCCAAATCGTTTTGTTTCTATCACCCAATAAATACGTTGGGTGTATTTATGTTGGCCAAAGAAAGCTTTGGCATAGAGGTAAAAAATGGAAAAGGTTCCAATGACAGTACGTGGCGCTCAGCAGCTACGTGACGAATTAGATCGCCTACTTAAGCTACGCCCTGTTATCTCAGCAGCTATTGGTGAAGCACGTGAACTAGGTGACCTGAAAGAGAATGCTGAATACCACGCCGCTCGTGAAGAGCAGGGTATTTGTGAAGCTCAGATCCGTGATATTGAATATAAGCTATCACTGGCTCAGATCATCGATGTAACGCAAATGGATAATACGGGCAAGATTATCTTTGGTACGACAGTGACACTGATTGATGTGGATACCGATGATGAGTTCCGCTACCAAATCGTTTCAGAAGACGAAGCAGACATCAAAACGGGTCGCATTTCTGTGAAATCGCCAATTGCTCGCGGTCTTATCGGTAAAATGGAAGGCGACGAAGTCATGATCTCTACCCCTGGTGGTGACAAAGACTTCGAAATCGACAAAGTAGAATATATCTAATTGAATTTTCTTTGTTTCTGATAAGTAAAAAGGTCGCTAAATGCGACCTTTTTCGTTTCTCACGCTACACTAAGAGATAAGCGCTGTGGCTTCCTATTAGTGAAGTTAGCTTATATCAAACTCGCTTATTTACGTGGAATCTCGATTTTACGTGCTTCTGACTGGCGGAACAGTACTAGAACTTTACCGATAGTCTGTACTTTCTCAGCTTTAGTTTCACGTACAATTGCATCGATAATCAGTTGCTTAGTCTCACGGTCTTCTGATGCAACTTTAATCTTGATCAGTTCGTGGTGGTCTAGAGCTAATTCGATTTCCGCTAGAACAGCTTCAGTAAGTCCATTTGCGCCCATTAGCACAACAGGTTTTAAACTGTGAGCTAGGCCCTTTAGATGCTGCTTTTGTTTGGTACTTAGGTTCATTACGCGGCCAATTTTCTTTACTATTAGGGTTGAAAAAACCTATTTTAACGCCATCTAAAGCTGAAGACTATAATTTATTCAGCAATTAGTACTTTCCTCCAATTTAGGTATCCAATGAGCAAACAGAAACACTCGGCCAGTTCAGGCCGTTGGTTGAAGGAACACTTCGACGACAAGTACGCAAATGAAGCAAGAAAGAAAGGCTATCGTTCACGTGCTTATTTCAAAATGGAAGAGATTCAAACGAAAGATAAATTGCTGTCTCCTGGGATGACCATTGTGGATTTGGGTGCAGCACCTGGCGGTTGGTCTCAATATGCTGCTAAGATTGTTGGAGACAACGGACAAATCATTGCGTGTGACTTGTTACCAATGGATCCGATTGCTGGTGTTAGCTTTTTACAAGGCGATTTCCGCGAAGAAGCTGTGCTAGATGCCTTGTTGGAACGTATACAACCAAACATGGTTGATGTCGTGATGTCAGATATGGCACCTAATATAGCAGGCAACAATTCTGTGGATCAGCCAAGAGCTATGTATTTAGTTGAATTAGCTTTGGATATGTGTCGACAAGTTCTAGCTACCAATGGTAGTTTTGTTGTAAAAGTATTCCAAGGCGAAGGGTTTGACCAATACGTTAAGGACGTCCGCGAGATGTTTAAAACAGTAAAAGTTAGAAAACCCGACTCTTCTCGAGCTCGATCTCGTGAAGTGTTTATCGTAGCCACTGGTTACAAAGGTTAACGATTCTCTTCCAAGAGTGAGAGTTAACAACATGGCTACAGGTTACAAACTGTAGTACCCTACCTTTAATTACAATTAGTTATCGAGAGGCTTACACCTTGAGTGACATGGCAAAAAATTTAATTCTGTGGCTTGTTATCGCGGTAGTGTTGATGTCGGTATTCCAGAGCTTCGGCCCTGGGGAAAGTAACGGCAGAGCAGTAGATTACACCACGTTTGTACAGGAAGTTGGCCAAGGCCAGATTCAAGACGCACAGTTCAATAACAGCGAAATCACTTTCACACGTCGTGGTGGTGGTTCTAAGTATGTAACTTACATGCCTGTTTATGATCAAAAGCTACTTGATGACTTAATTAATCAAAACGTAAAAGTTCAGGGTACACCACCTGAAGAGCAGAGTCTGCTTGGCACTATCTTCATCTCATGGTTCCCAATGATCTTACTGATTGGTGTATGGATTTTCTTCATGCGTCAAATGCAAGGCGGCGGCGGCGGTAAAGGCGCGATGTCTTTCGGTAAGAGTAAAGCTCGAATGATGAGCGAAGAACAAATCAAAACCATGTTTGCTGATGTTGCTGGTTGTGACGAAGCAAAAGAAGACGTGAAAGAGCTTGTGGACTACCTTCGTGACCCAAGCCGCTTCCAAAAGCTAGGTGGTAAGATCCCGACAGGTATCCTGTTGGTTGGTCCTCCTGGTACGGGTAAAACATTGCTTGCAAAAGCGATTGCCGGTGAAGCGAAAGTACCGTTCTTTACTATCTCTGGTTCTGACTTCGTTGAAATGTTTGTTGGTGTTGGTGCATCTCGTGTGCGTGACATGTTCGAACAAGCGAAGAAAGCGGCACCTTGTATCATCTTTATCGATGAAATTGATGCTGTAGGTCGTCAACGTGGCGCTGGTGTTGGTGGTGGTCACGATGAACGTGAACAAACACTGAACCAAATGTTGGTTGAGATGGATGGTTTCGAAGGTAACGAAGGTATTATCGTTATCGCTGCGACTAACCGTCCAGACGTACTAGACCCTGCATTACTTCGTCCTGGTCGTTTTGACCGTCAAGTTGTGGTTGGTCTACCGGATGTACGTGGTCGTGAACAGATTCTTAAAGTACACATGCGTAAAGTGCCACTATCAGGTGATGTTGAACCGTCGCTGATCGCTCGTGGTACTCCAGGCTTCTCTGGTGCAGATCTTGCGAACCTTGTGAACGAAGCGGCGCTATTTGCTGCTCGTGGTAACAAGCGCAATGTATCTATGGTTGAGTTTGAACTTGCGAAAGACAAAATTATGATGGGTGCAGAGCGCCGTTCAATGGTTATGTCTGAAGAAGTGAAAGAGTCAACGGCTTACCACGAAGCGGGTCACGCAATTGTTGGTCGTTTGGTACCTGAACACGATCCAGTGTACAAGGTGTCAATCATTCCACGTGGTCGTGCGCTTGGTGTAACCATGTACTTGCCAGAGCAAGATCGTGTGAGCATGTCTCGCCAACATCTAGAGTCTATGATTTCTAGCCTGTACGGTGGTCGTCTTGCTGAAGAACTTATTTACGGTAAAGACAAAGTGTCAACTGGTGCGTCTAACGATATCGAACGTGCAACTGATATTGCTCGTAAGATGGTTACGCAGTGGGGCTTCTCTGAGAAATTGGGTCCTCTTCTTTACGCAGAAGAAGAAGGTGAAGTTTTCCTAGGTCGCGGCATGAGCCAAGCTAAGCACGTTTCTGATGACACGACTAAGCTTATCGATGAAGAGATTCGTATCCTTATCGACCGTAACTACGATAGAGCTAAGAAGATTCTTGAAGATAACATGGATATCATGCATTCGATGAAAGACGCTCTAATGAAGTTCGAAACGATCGATGCAGGTCAAATTGATGACTTGATGGAGCGTAAGCAAGAGATTCGTGATCCAGCTGGTTGGGGTGATCAGGTAAAAGCTGAACCTACAAAGGAAGAAGCAAAACCTGAAGCTAAGGCAGAAGAAGCTAAAGCGGAACCAAAAGCTGAAGAGTCGAAAGTTGAAGAAGTTAAATCTGAAACAGATGATGCTCAAAACAAAGATTCTTAATCGCTAAGTTATAAATTAAAACCCTGAGTACGCTCAGGGTTTTTCTGTTTCTAGCCCTAGATGTTTTTACCTTTAAGACCCACCTTCCATGATATTAAAAGCACATAATAAAACGCTCGTTTTAGACCGCCCACATGTGATGGGTATCCTCAATGTTACGCCTGACTCTTTCTCTGATGGCGGAAAATTCAATTCATTAGATAATGCTTTACTGCAAGCAGAGCGAATGATTCAAGCTGGTGTTAGCATTATTGACATTGGTGGTGAATCAACTCGCCCGGGAGCGCCTGACGTTCCTTTAGAAGAAGAGCTCGCTCGCGTTATTCCTGCCATTAAAGCAATTCGCGCTAAGTTTGATGTGTGGATCTCCATTGATACCAGTAAAGCTGAAGTGATGCGCCAAGCCGTTGAAGCGGGGGCTGATTTGATCAATGATGTGCGCGCACTGCAAGAGCCCGGAGCTTTAGAAGCGGCCGCCGATGCTAATGTGCCCGTTTGCCTGATGCACATGAAAGGTCAGCCAAGAACCATGCAAGCTAACCCTAATTACGATGATGTCCTAATGGATGTTGAAGCGTTCTTAAAAGAAAGGGTGGAGGCTTGTGAGGCTGTTGGTATATCAAAAGATCAGCTGATTCTGGATCCTGGTTTTGGTTTTGGTAAAACCATTGAGCATAATTACCACCTATTAGCGCACCTTGAAAAGTTTCATTCGTTAGGCTTACCTGTTTTAGCGGGGATGTCGAGAAAATCGATGATCTTTAAATTGCTAGACAAGGTTCCGGCCGACTGCATGGTCGCAAGCGTCACTTGCGCGACGATTGCCGCGATGAAAGGCGCACAAATTATTCGCGTTCATGATGTCGAGGAGACACTGGAAGCGATGAAAATAATCGAAGTGATGAACAACAATCACTAAATATAATTAAGGAAAATCACTATGTCTGATAAAAGACGTTATTTCGGCACAGATGGTGTGCGTGGCAAAGTAGGCCAGTACCCGATTACACCTGATTTTGTTCTGAAGCTTGGCTGGGCTGCGGGTCGTGTTCTTGCGAAGCAAGGCACAAAGAAAGTCATCATTGGTAAAGATACTCGTATCTCTGGTTACATGCTTGAGTCAGCGCTAGAAGCTGGCCTTGCTGCTGCTGGTCTTCAGGCTACGTTTACTGGCCCAATGCCAACACCTGCTGTGGCTTACCTAACTCAAACCTTCCGCGCTGAAGCAGGGATCGTTATCTCTGCATCACACAACCCATACTACGATAACGGTATCAAGTTCTTCTCTTCTGAGGGAACAAAACTGCCGGACGATATCGAGTTGGCAATTGAAGCTGAATTGGATAAAGACATCGAATGTGTTGATTCATTTGAGCTTGGTAAAGCAGTACGTTTGAACGATGCGGCTGGCCGTTACATCGAGTTCTGTAAGAGCACATTCCCAAATCAGATGACGCTTGCAGGAATGAAAATTGTTGTCGATTGTGCACATGGTGCGACTTACCACATAGCTCCTGCCGTATTTAAAGAGCTGGGTGCTGAAGTTATTGCGATTGGTGTTGAGCCAAACGGTACTAATATCAACCACGAAGTCGGTGCGACAGATGTACGTGCTCTGCAAGCAAAAGTGGTTGAAGAAAAAGCGGCATTAGGCCTTGGCTTTGATGGTGATGGTGACCGTATCATCATGGTTGACGAGCTAGGTAACAAAGTTGATGGCGATCAAATCGCTTACATCATTGCTCGTGATGCACTGCGTCGCGGTGAGTTGAAAGGTGGCGTTGTTGGTACACTAATGACCAACCTTGGTATGGAAAATGGCCTTAAGCAGTTAGGTATTCCGTTTGTTCGTGCTGCTGTTGGTGACCGTTACGTAATGGAACAGCTTCTTGCTAAAGGCTGGAAGATCGGCGCTGAAAATTCGGGGCATGTTATCCTACTAGATAAAGTGACGACGGGTGATGCTATCGTTGCTGCTCTGCAAGTGTTGGCTTCAGTTGTTGATAGTGAAATGACGCTGAATGAGCTGTCTCAGGGCATGACGTTATACCCTCAAGTTCTAGAAAACGTTCGTTTCAGCGGAGATTCAAACCCATTGGAAGCTGAAGCGGTAAAAGCAGCGGTTGTTGAAGTAGAAGCTGAGCTTGGCGAGAAAGGTCGTGTGCTATTACGCAAGTCTGGTACCGAGCCACTACTGCGTGTCATGGTTGAAGGCGAAGATGCAGAGCTTGTTCAAGCATCAGCGCTTAAGATTGCAGATGCAGTAAAAGCAAACTGCTAATTTAACCTTTTACTTAGCTGGCGCAGCGAATAGCGCCTGTGATTAGAAGTGGTTGACTTATATCACGGTCAAAAGATATAACGGTCAAAAGAGACGTAAATGAGTTTTGTGTCGCTTTTGACCTTTTTTTGACCATTCACTTGGTAAAGGCTTATTTTTTAGCAAATTCTCCTTGTCAGCCATCGTCGCATTCGCTAGTATTGCTCGGCCTTCAGTTAGGAGGTCGCTAGCCTTGTTCTTAAAAATAGTTTTTTGAACGGCGCTGGCTCAACAATTAGGAACATAGGTGGAAAAATGTTTACAGTTCTACTTGTGATTTACCTGTTGGCAGCGCTTGGTGTAATTGGCCTAGTGTTGATTCAACAAGGTAAAGGCGCAGATATGGGAGCCTCTTTCGGTGCTGGCGCTTCAAACACTGTGTTTGGTGCTGGTGGCTCAGGAAATTTCCTTACCCGAATGACTGCAATTTTTGCAACTACATTTTTTATCCTTAGCTTAGTGCTTGGTAATATGTCTACACATAAAACTGAGTCACAATGGATTGACCCGACCCAAGGTCAGGTGATTCAACAAGCTGATGATGCAGTGAGTGAAGTTCCGGCGCAAGGCGACGAAATTCCACAATAATCTGTAAAGATTTGATGCCGAGATGGTGAAATTGGTAGACACGCTAGCATGAGGTGCTAGTGCCTTAGGGTGTGAGGGTTCGAGTCCCTCTCTCGGCACCATGTTTACAAACTTGTAAAACATCTTGTTGGGCGTATAATGCTCGCAAGTCGGACGCGGGATGGAGCAGTTTGGTAGCTCGTCGGGCTCATAACCCGAAGGTCGTCGGTTCAAATCCGGCTCCCGCAACCAATTTCAATGCTATTATATAGCTTGTATTGGTAGCAAGTTTGCACAGTGTGAACCTCACTGTGAGTTAGGTGCGATATCGAATGTGATGGCACTTAACATATAAGGGTCCAGCAACAAAAACCCCGGCTTATACGGGGTTTTTTGTTATCTAAGCATTTGTAAATGTATTTAGATAATGTTTGCTTGGAATTTAAATTGGGCTTTGAGCCCTTTTTTTGTTTCTGGAGTGGTTAAATGACTGGTTTAGAAAGACAACTTACTGAAATGCTTGACGCTCCAGTAGCAGCATCAGGTTATGAGTTAGTTGGATTAGAATTTATTCGTGCTGGTGAGCACTCAACGCTACGTATTTACATCGATTCACCAAACGGTATCAATGTAGATGATTGCGCTGAAGTTAGCCACCAAGTAAGTGCCGTAATGGACGTTGAAGATCCAATTTCAGTGGCTTATAACCTTGAAGTGTCTTCACCAGGTTTAGAGAGACCACTGTTCAAAGCAGAGCATTACCAACAATTTATTGGTCACGAGGTAAGCATCGTTTTGAAAATGGCTGTCGGCAACCGTCGTAAATGGAAAGGTGATATCCAATCTATCGAAGGCGAGACAGTGAAAGTATTGGTTGAAGGACAAGAAGAAGAATTCGTCCTGAGCAATATTGCGAAAGCTAACCTGATCCCTAAATTTTAGTTCTCCTAGAGAGAAGAGCTTAAGAGGCTAGATTAATGAACAAAGAAATTTTGGCGGTAGTAGAAGCTGTTTCAAATGAGAAAGCAGTTCCTCGTGAGCGTATTTTTGAAGCGCTTGAAATCGCGCTTGCAACGGCAACAAAAAAGAAAAGCGAACTAGAAATTGAAGTTCGTGTTGAAATTGACCGTAAAACGGGTGATTTCGAAACTTTCCGTCGTTGGGAAGCTGTTGAGGAAGTTGAATTCCCAACAAAAGAAATCTCTATTGAAGCTGCAAAGTACGATGACCCAGAGATCGAACTTGGCGGTTTCATTGAAGATGATATCGAATCAGTAACGTTTGACCGTATTACGACTCAAACGGCTAAGCAAGTTATCGTACAGAAAGTACGTGAAGCTGAACGCGCTCAAATCGTTGAGCAGTTCATCGATAACGAAGGCGAGCTAGTAACTGGCGCAGTTAAGAAAGTTAACCGTGACACTATTATTCTAGACCTAGGTAACAACGCTGAAGCGGTAATCCTTCGTGATGACCAACTTCCTCGTGAAAACTTCCGTCCAGGTGACCGTGTTCGTGGTCTTCTTTACGCAGTTAAACCAGAAGCTCGTGGTTTCCAGCTTTTCGTTACTCGTTCGAAGCCAGAAATGCTAGCTGAACTATTCCGTGTTGAAGTGCCTGAGATTGGTGAAGAGCTAATTGAACTTAAAGGTGCTGCACGTGATGCCGGTTCTCGTGCTAAAATCGCTGTGAAAACAAACGACAAACGTATTGACCCAGTTGGTGCGTGTGTTGGTATGCGTGGCGCACGTGTACAAGCTGTTTCTAACGATCTTGGTGGTGAGCGTATTGATATCGTTCTTTGGGATGATAACCCGGCTCAATTCGTAATCAACGCAATGGCTCCTGCTGATGTTGCTTCAATCATCGTTGATGAAGACGCACACTCTATGGATATCGCTGTTGAAGCGGATAACCTAGCACAAGCGATTGGCCGTAGCGGTCAAAACGTACGTCTAGCGTCTCAACTTACTGGTTGGGAACTGAACGTAATGACTGTTGCTGATCTTGAGAAGAAGCACCAAGAAGAAGCAGTTGCTTCTATTGAAAACTTCATGAAGCACCTAGACATTGAAGAAGACTTTGCTCAAATGCTTGTTGAAGAAGGCTTCTCTACGCTTGAAGAAGTAGCATACGTTCCTGTGAACGAGCTTCTTGAAGTAGACGGTCTAGACGAAGGTATCGTTGAAGAACTACGTAACCGCGCAAAAGACGCACTGACTACTCTAGCGCTAGCGAAAGAAGAAACTTTCGACGGTGTTGAGCCTGCTGAAGACTTACTTGCACTTGAAGGTCTTGAGCGTGAAATGGCTTACAAGCTAGCAGCAAAAGGCGTTGCGACACTGGAAGACCTAGCTGACCAAGGCGTTGATGAACTAGAAGGCATCGAAGACCTAACTGCAGAGCGTGCAGGCGAGCTAATTATGGCTGCGCGTAACATCTGTTGGTTCGGCGACGAAGAATAATTCAGCAAGGAGAGAAAGCGGTATGACACAATTAACAGTTAAAGCACTGAGTGAAGAGATTGGTACGCCAGTTGACCGCTTAATTGAACAACTTGCTGATGCAGGCATGAAGAAAGCAGGGTCGGATCAAGTGACTGATTCAGAGAAGCAAACATTGCTAACGCACCTTAAAAAGGAGCACGGCGATACTTCAGGCGAAACAGAACCGACTCGTTTAACTCTTCAACGCAAGACCCGCAGCACGCTAAGTGTTGCCGCTGGAGGCGGTAAGAGTAAGGATGTTCAAGTAGAGGTACGTAAAAAGCGTACTTACGTGAAGCGCAGCACTATTGAAGATGAAGCGAAACGTGAAGCTGAGGAAGTAGCTAATCGTGAAGCGGAAGAGAAAGCACAACGCGATGCTGAAGAGCAAGCGAAACGTGATGCTGCAGAGAAAGCACAGCGCGAAGCTGAAGAAAAAGTAACACGTGAAGCGGATGCAAAACGTGAAGCTGAAGAGAAGGCTCAACGCGCACAAGCTGAAAAGGCTAAAAAAGACATGAATTCAAAAAATGCAGACGCTAACGCACAAGCGAAAAAAGAAGCGGATGAACTTAAAGCTCGTCAAGAGCTAGAAGCAACTCGTAAAGCAGAAGCTGAAGCAGCTAAGCTTGTTGAAGAAGCTCGTAAGTTAGCAGAAGAGAACCAAGAACGTTGGTCTGAAGAAGAGAAGAAGAAGAAAGAGCAAGAGAAATCTGCGGATTACCATGTGACTACTTCTACTTACGCTCGTGAAGCTGAAGATGCAGCAGATAAGAAAGATGAGAAAGCACCTCGTCGTCGCAAGAAGAAAGCAGCTCCTGCTAACCAACCTGCAAACAACCGTGGTGGTCGTAACCAACGTGGTCGTGGCGGTAAAGGTAAGCTTGCTAAACCAACTTCAATGCAGCAAGGCTTCGATAAGTCAGCAACTGTTGCTAAATCTGACGTTGCTATCGGCGAAACTATCGTTGTTTCTGAACTGGCTAGCAAAATGTCAGTTAAAGCAACTGAAGTTATCAAAGTAATGATGAAGATGGGCGCTATGGCGACTATCAACCAAGTGATCGACCAAGAAACAGCACAACTTGTTGCTGAAGAAATGGGTCACAAGGTAATCCTACGTAAAGAAAACGAACTTGAAGAAGCAGTACTAGCTGACCGTGATAGCGATGCTATCGCTGAAGGTCGTGCTCCTGTTGTTACTATCATGGGTCACGTTGACCACGGTAAAACTTCAACACTTGACTACATTCGTAAAGCACACGTTGCTTCTGGGGAAGCTGGCGGTATCACGCAGCACATTGGTGCTTACCACGTAGATACTGACAACGGCATGATCACTTTCCTTGATACTCCTGGACACGCGGCGTTTACCGCTATGCGTGCTCGTGGTGCTCAAGCGACAGATATCGTTGTACTTGTAGTTGCAGCAGACGATGGCGTAATGCCACAAACAATCGAAGCAATCCAGCACGCGAAAGCGGCAGGCGTTCCTCTGATTGTTGCTGTGAACAAGATCGATAAAGAGGGTGCAAACCCAGACAACGTTAAGAATGAGCTAGCTCAATACGACGTTATCCCTGAAGAATGGGGCGGTGAGAACATCTTCGTTCACATCTCTGCAAAACAGGGTACAAACATCGATGGTCTTCTAGAAGCAATCCTTCTTCAGTCTGAAGTTCTTGAACTTACAGCGGTTAAAGAAGGTATGGCGTCTGGTGTTGTTGTTGAATCTCGCCTTGATAAAGGTCGCGGTCCAGTTGCAACAGTATTAGTACAGTCTGGTACTCTAAACAAAGGCGATATCGTTCTTTGTGGTCAAGAGTACGGCCGTGTTCGTGCAATGCGTGATGAAAACGGTAAAGACATCGAAACTGCAGGTCCATCTATTCCTGTAGAAATTCTAGGTCTTTCTGGTGTTCCTTCGTCAGGCGATGAAGCGACTGTTGTACGTGATGAGCGTAAAGCACGTGAAGTTGCGAACTACCGTCAAGGTAAATTCCGTGATGTTAAACTAGCTCGCCAACAAAAAGCGAAACTAGAGAACATGTTCGCGAACATGACGGCTGGCGAAGTTGCTGAGCTTAACGTGGTACTTAAAGCTGACGTTCAAGGTTCTGTAGAAGCGATTGCTGACTCTCTACTGAAACTGTCAACTGACGAAGTGAAAGTGAACATCGTAGGTTCTGGTGTTGGTGGTATTACTGAAACTGATGCAACGCTTGCTGCAGCTTCTAACGCTATCATCCTTGGTTTCAACGTTCGTGCTGACGCAACTGCGCGTAACACGGTTCAGAACGAAAACCTAGATCTACGTTACTACTCAATCATTTACCAACTGATTGACGAAGTTAAACAGGCGATGGGCGGTATGCTTGCTCCTGAATTCCGTCAAGAGATCATTGGTCTTGCACAAGTTCGTGACGTATTTAAGTCGCCTAAACTTGGTGCAATCGCTGGTTGTATCGTGACTGAAGGTACGATTAAGCGTAGCAACCCAATCCGTGTACTTCGTGAAAACGTTGTTATCTACGAAGGTGAACTAGAGTCACTTCGTCGCTTTAAAGATGACGTTCAAGAAGTTAAGAACGGTTACGAGTGTGGTGTCGGCGTTAAGAACTACAACGACGTTCGCGTTGGTGACCAGATCGAAGTATTCGAAATCGTTGAGGTTAAACGTACTCTAGACTAATCAGTCTGTACGACTCGACATATTGACTAAGGTTACTAACATTACTAGTAAAGGTAATAAGTAATCGGTTGTTGAATACACCATGGGGGGCTGGTTATTACCAAGCCCCCCATCTTTCTAAGTGAGAAAAGAAAATGTCAAAAGAATTTAGCCGCACACAACGTGTGTCTCAGCAGCTTCAAAAAGAGCTTGCGCTTATCCTACAACGTGAAGTTCGTGACTCACGTATTGGTATGGTAACTATCTCAGACGTAGAAGTGTCTCGTGACCTTGCTTACGCAAAAGTGTTCGTGACTTTCCTATGTGTTGGTGAGCAAACACCGGAATCATGCCTTAAAGCTCTTAAAGAGCATGAAGTGCCAGTTCGTATGGCTCTTGGTAAGCGTATTCGCCACCGTCTAACGCCTGAAGTTCGTTTTACTTACGACAACACACTAGTAGAAGGCATGCGTATGTCTAACCTAGTAAGTGAAGTTCTGAACGACGACAAGCGTAAGCAAGAAGAAGCTGGCCGCACTGACGAAACTCAGTCTAAGGGCGAAGAGTAATGGCTCGCCGTCGTAAAGGTCGCCCTATCAACGGGGTAATTCTATTAGATAAGCCGACTGGTATTTCGTCTAATGATGCACTGCAAAAAGTAAAGCGTATTTACTTTGCAGAGAAGGCAGGGCACACCGGTGCTCTGGATCCTCTTGCGACTGGCATGCTGCCAATTTGTCTTGGTGAAGCGACGAAGTTCTCTCAGTTTCTTCTAGATTCTGATAAGCGCTACGTTGTTATCGCTAAGCTTGGTGAGCGTACCAATACCTCTGACTCTGATGGTGAAGTGGTAGAGACACGTGATGTTAACGTGACTCAAGAACAGCTTGAGCGTTGCATTGCGAGCTTCAAGGGTGAAACCGATCAGATACCATCAATGTTTTCGGCATTGAAGTATCAAGGTAAGCCTTTGTACGAATACGCACGTGCAGGTATTGAGGTTCCTCGTGAGTCTCGTAAGATCACTGTGTACTCTATTGAACTGCTTCGCTTTGAAGGTGATGAAGTTGAAATGGAAGTGCATTGTTCGAAAGGCACATACATCCGCACAATTACCGACGATCTTGGTGAGATGCTAGGTTGTGGTGCTCACGTGACCATGCTTCGTCGTACAGGTGTCGCGAAGTACCCATACGAGCGTATGGTGACTTTGGAGCAGTTAAACGAGATCTTAGAGCAAGCACAGGCGCAAGAAATTGCACCGAAAGAGCTGCTTGATCCACTGCTGATGCCAATGGACACTGCCGTTGAAGACTTACCAGAAGTAAACCTGAACGCGGAACTGACTGACCTAGTTCAGCACGGTATGCCAGTTCAGGTTGCTGGTGCGCCAACTGAAGGCACGGTTCGTATGACAAGTGGCGAAGAGAAGCTGTTTGTCGGCGTAGCTCAGATTGCTGAAGATGGCCGAGTTGCACCGAAGCGTTTGGTTGTTTTCAGAGATGAAGAGCCACAAGCTTAGCGCTTATATCGAGTCAGATCTTAGCGGTTTGCCTTGAAATGCGAGCAAATAAGACAGAAAGCGAACGCCTAATTTAGGTGGTTCGCTTTTTTTGTTTTTAATGGGTTCGATTGTTATTGCACCAACTGACAAACTTCCCTATAATCCTCGGCTCGCGTAGCGGCTGAATCAGAGATTGGCTGCTACAAATATAAACTTACTCTTATCAGGAGAGAATTATGTCTCTGAATGCAGAAACTAAAGCAGCAATCGTTGCAGAATACGCACAATCTGAAGGCGACACAGGTTCACCAGAAGTACAAGTAGCACTACTTACTGCTTCTATCAACCACCTACAAGGTCACTTCAAAGCGCACAAACACGATCACCACAGCCGTCGTGGTCTACTACGTATGGTTTCTAGCCGTCGTAAGCTTCTTGATTACTTGAAAGGCAAAAACCTTGCTCGTTACCAAGACCTAATCAAGCGTCTAGGCCTACGTCGCTAATAGCGATGTCTGCAAAGACAGTTTGAAGAAAAGGAGCATTTATGCTCCTTTTTTTGTGCCTGTAAGAAAATGCTAGGCTGGATGCTCAGAATATCATCTGGCTTTTTCTGATAGGAAATATATCTCCTAATAAAAATAGTTTATACTACGCCCGCCTATAGCGTTTTCAGCGTTTGGCAATCAACCTCTCAAGAGATTACAGTCACAGATGTCGGCCAATAGGTCGCGACTATTCAAAGGCGGATTTGGTCTTAATTCGGCGTATGAACACATACAAAGAGTCACCATCCTAAGTCCCTTTTCACTAGTCGCGATTGGTAATGTCTTGAGTCATTATTCACTTAATCTAAAGTCTGACTTTAGAGCTAAGGATATACAATGTTTGAAAAACCAGTTGTAAAATCGTTCCAGTACGGTAACCACACCGTTACTCTAGAAACGGGCGTAATTGCACGTCAAGCTACTGCTGCTGTAATGGCGACTATGGACGATACTTCAGTATTCGTTTCTGTTGTTGCTAAGAAAGAAGCAGTTGCAGGTCAAGACTTCTTCCCACTAACAGTAAACTACCAAGAGCGTACATACGCTGCGGGTAAAATCCCTGGTGGTTTCTTCAAGCGTGAAGGTCGTCCATCTGAAGGCGAAACACTAACAGCTCGTCTGATTGACCGTCCAATTCGTCCACTTTTCCCAAGTGCGTTTAAAAACGAAGTTCAAGTTATCGCTACGGTTGTTTCTATCAACCCTGACGTAAACCCAGACATGATCACTATGATCGCAACATCTGCTGCGCTTGCTATCTCTGGTGCTCCATTCAATGGTCCTATCGGTGCTGCACGTGTTGGTCACATCGACGGCGAACTTGTTCTTAACCCATCAAATACTGAGCTTGAAAACTCTAAACTAGACCTAGTTGTGTCTGGTACAGAAGGCGCAGTACTTATGGTTGAATCTGAAGCAGATAACCTATCTGAAGAAGAAATGCTTTCAGCTGTTGTTTACGGTCACGACCAACAACAAGTTGTAATCAAAGCAATCAACGAGTTTGCTGCTGAAGTTGCAACTCCATCTTGGAACTGGGAAGCACCAGCAGTTAACACTGAGCTTAAAGCTCAAGTTGCTGAACTTGCTGAAACTCGTCTATCTGACGCGTACCAGATCACTGAGAAAATGGCTCGTTACGAGCAAGTTGGCGTAATCAAGAACGACGTTGTTGAAGCTCTAATTGCACAAGACGAAAACCTAGATGAGCGCGAAATCCGCGGCATGCTTGGTTCTCTAGAGAAAAACGTAGTACGTAGCCGCATCATCGCTGGCAACCCACGTATCGATGGCCGTGAAAAAGACATGGTTCGTGCGCTAGACGTACGTACTGGTGTTCTTCCACGTACACACGGTTCTTCTCTATTCACTCGTGGTGAAACTCAAGCACTTGTTACTGCAACGCTTGGCACACAACGTGATGCTCAAATCATCGACAGCCTGATGGGTGAGAAGAAAGACAACTTCCTTCTACACTACAACTTCCCTCCATACTGTGTAGGTGAAACTGGTTTCGTTGGTTCTCCTAAGCGTCGTGAAATTGGTCACGGTAAGCTTGCTAAACGTGGTATCCAAGCAGTAATGCCTTCTGTTGAAGAATTCCCATACACAGTTCGTGTTGTATCGGAAATCACAGAATCTAACGGTTCTTCTTCAATGGCTTCTGTATGTGGTACATCTCTAGCTCTTATGGATGCTGGTGTTCCAATCAAAGCTTCTGTTGCGGGTATCGCAATGGGTCTTGTTAAAGAAGGCGACGATTTCGTTGTTCTTTCTGACATCCTTGGCGACGAAGATCACCTAGGTGACATGGACTTTAAAGTAGCAGGTACTAACGCTGGTATCACTGCACTTCAAATGGACATCAAGATCGAAGGTATCACTAAAGAGATCATGCAAATTGCACTTAACCAAGCGCAAGGTGCACGTAAGCACATCCTTTCTGTAATGGATGAAGCTATCTCTGGTGCTCGTGAAGATATCTCTGAATTCGCTCCACGTATCCACACAATGAAAATCAGCTCTGATAAGATCAAAGATGTTATCGGTAAAGGCGGCGCAGTTATCCGTGCTCTTTGTGAAGAAACGGGTACTACAATCGAAATCGAAGACGATGGCACAATCAAGATTGCTGCTACTGAAGGCGCAGCTGCTAAAGAAGCTATCCGTCGTATCGAAGAGATCACAGCTGAAGTTGAAGTTGGCCGCATTTACCAAGGTAAAGTTGCTCGTCTAGCTGACTTCGGTGCATTCGTTACTATCCTTCCAGGTAAAGATGGTCTAGTACACATCTCTCAAATCGCTGACAAGCGCGTTGAGAAAGTGTCTGACTACCTAACTGAAGGTCAAGAAGTTCCTGTTAAGGTTCTTGAAATTGACCGTCAAGGCCGTGTACGTCTAAGCATGAAAGAAGCAGTTGAAACGCCAGCTGAAGGCGAAGCACCTGCTGCTGAGTAATTCTCAGTGTGTCGATGGTGATATCGCTTTTTAGTGATTTCTAACCTATCGTCAACAAAGCATGTTATAAAGGGGAGCATATCGCTCCCCTTTTTTATTGCGGTCATAACAGGAGTAATTATTTGTGAAATGGTTTCAAACCGCGAGTATGTGTTTACTGCTTGTACTAACAGGTTGTGCGACAACATCAGATAACACCTCAAGTTGGGTTTATCCACCGATGGCTGTGCCACTGCAACCAAGCGTTCAGCAAGAAGTTCAAATTGCACGTCTTAGTCAGTTATTACAGCGCCCAGATTTGAACGATGAAGTTCGAGCTAAGATGCTGTTTGAACGTGGTAACTACTACGACAGTGTTGGCCTGCGTGATCTCGCGCGTCTCGACTTCAACCAATCTCTTTCATTGAACCCTGCTCAACCTGATATCTTCAATCTTTTGGGTGTTTACTTTACGCAGGTAGGGGAGTTTGATGCGGCTTATGAATCTTTTGATTCTACGTTAGAGCTTGATCCTGCAAACTCTTACGCAGAAAGGAACCGCTCTATCGCGCTTTACTATGGCGAGCGTTACGACTTAGCCAATGAAGAGATGATGAAGCACTATGCCGACGATCCTAGCGATCCGTTTCGCGCTCTGTGGTTGTACATCATTCAGCATGAGCTGACGCCAGAGCAGGCTAAGCTTGATTTGCAAAAACGTTACGAGAGCCGTGATGAGCAGTGGGGTTGGGTATTAGTCGCGATTATGCTTGATGACATTACTGAAGAGCAGGCTTTCAAGGCGATCTTAACCGGTACTCGTGACAACACGTTACTTGCGCAGCGTCTAACAGAGACGTACTTCTACCTTGCTAAGCGTTACCATATGAATGGTGATTACGCGAATGCTATCTCTTTGTACAAGTTAGCGGTTTCTTTTAACGTGTATGAATACGTAGAACATCGTTACTCTTTCTTAGAGTTAAGCCGTATCTTCACCACACTTAAAGCTGAGCACTTAGCGCAAGTTAAGCTGGCTGAGGCCGAAGAAGAAGCCAACGCTAAGTAAGCAACACATTTTGATTCCGAAAAGCCGCTGTCTGTCAGCGGTTTTTTTATGCTCCTTTTTTATGATCTTCATCTCGTTTTGATTGCTTTTTATTTAAACAACACTAAAATAGTTAGCCTTGCTAACTAAATGCTATTCTTTGATTAGGTGAGTATGCTGAACCAGAATTTAGAAAAGATTGAGCGCTTCGCCTCTAAGATATGGCGCACTCAGGTAAATGAAGATCCTATTTGCCAATTGAGCTTCAATGAATATGACTATTTGAAGGTCATTCAAGCCTCTCCTGAACCGATCCGATTGACAGATCTGGCGATTGAAATGCAAGTAACCAAGCCTTCAGCAACTACTATGGTTCAAAGGTTAGAGAGAAAAGGTCTCGTTGAGCGTAAAGCTTCGCTCGAAGATGCGAGGTCTAAGTTGGTCGTACTGACCAGCAAAGCGGAAGTCGGCTTGGAAGAAGAAAGTAAGATCTATCAGGTCATGGCACAGATACTGGAAAGCCGTTTGTCTGAGCAAGAATCTCAGCAGTTAAACCTATTATTAAATAAAGCTTTAAAGTAAATAATTTAGATATTTAGTTAGCCTTGTTAACTAATTTTTCGAGTCATATCTTGTTGATATGCGACTCACAAATGAAAGTAGAGTAAGAAATGAGTAACTCAATTAGTCGTCAATTTTGGCGATACACAATCCCTACCGTGGCGGCCATGTTGGTTAATGGCCTGTACCAAGTGGTGGATGGCATCTTCATTGGCCGCTATGTGGGGGCTGATGGACTTGCAGGTATCAATGTTGCGTGGCCTGTGATTGGTTCGATTCTTGGTATTGGTATGTTGGTGGGTGTGGGCACAGGTGCGCTTGTCTCGATTCGCCAAGGTGAAAAAGATACTCAAGGCGCTAAGCAGATCTTAGCAACGGGCTTAACCTTGTTGTTAGCGATAACGCCTATTGTCTCTGCATTGCTGTTCTTGTTTGCTGATAACTTCTTGCTTTGGCAGGGCGCTGAAGGGCGAGTGTATGAACTTGGTCTGCAGTACTTACACATTCTGATTGGTGCTAGTGTCTTCACGCTAGGTTCGATCGCGATGCCGTTTCTACTGCGTAACGATGACAGTCCGAACTTAGCGACGATACTGATGATCGTTGGTGCGGTGATTAATATCGTGCTCGATTACCTGTTTATCGCTCTCTATGGCTGGGAGTTGATGGGTGCAGCATTAGCAACAGCGATTGCCCAGTTTGTAGTAACGGCTCTCGGCTTGGCTTACTTCTTCTCGCGTCGAGCAAACCTACGTTTACGTTGGAATGAGTTGAGATTGAAGCTGGATGTGATTCCACAAATCTTCGCCATTGGTACATCAAGCTTCTTTATGTACGCTTATGGTTCGATGATGGTGGCGTTGCACAATGCGTTGTTCTCTCAATATGGCGACCAGTTGATGATCGGTGCTTACGCGATTTTGGGCTACATCGTGACGGTTTATTATCTCACGGCTGAAGGTATCGCCAACGGCATGCAACCATTGGTGAGCTACAACCATGGTGCGCGTAACCAAGCAAACATCCGCAAGCTACTTAAGATTGCGATGATGAGTTCGGTATTGATTGGTGTGGCGTTCGTGCTGCTTCTCAATGCGTTCCCACGTGAGTTTGTATCAGTATTTAACTCAGACGAACCTCAGTTGGTTGAGTACACCGTGTTGGGTATTCGCCTTCACATGTTTGCACTGGCGCTGGATGGCTTCTTGGTAGTCGCAGCTGCTTACTATCAAGCGGTGAACAAGGGCAGCAAGGCGATGTTTGTGACTATAGGTAATATGCTTATCCAACTACCGTTCTTGTACATTATGCCTAAGTTGTATGGTGTGCCGGGGATCTGGATTGCGTACCCACTGTCTAACATCGCACTAAGTGTGGTGGTGATGGTAATGCTCTACAAAGACTTAAAGAAGCTCGATGCCTCACCGATGGAAACAGCGACGGCATAGGCCGTGTTTCTTAAGTCGCATTAAAAAGGTCTAGCGAACGCTAGACCTTTTTTGTATCTGTTGCTGGTTAGTCCAATGCGAGGAACTAGATGTTCTTAACGTCTAAACCTGCAAGCTGATGCCAGTAACCATTACATTGGCGGCTTTCAATCTTCATCGGTTTTTGACCTTGCTCGTTCGCTCTGAAGTTATTGATTTCAGAGAAGGTATCGATGCCGAGTGGGCTTAAACGAACCACATCAACCAAGTCGTGCATATTTGGCAAATCGTTGACTAGGTTGTAGCAGTAGCCTGATTGCGTCTGAATACCGTTAAGGTTGAAGACTGATTGGCCTTCTTGGCTTTCTACTTGTAGCCCTGTTGGGTACTTGATACAGCAGGTTTCGCAATCGTCTTTAGCTTTGTTTTCAGCGCGAGCGGTAAAGCAGCGTGCTGAGTAAGCAAGCGGCAGGTAGCCGTGGCTAAACACTTCAACTTCGAACTTGTTACGAATATTTAGCTCTTCGCACTGGGTCATTACGTTGCTTAGCCATTCGCGAGAAAGCTCAACCGGCATACACCAACGCGTCATGCCTTGTTTCAAGAATAGGTTCAGGGTGCGTGCGTTGTAGGTGTTTACTGCCGGGCCAACCACGAAAGGTACTTTGCTTTCGCTGGCCAGTTGAATTGCAGACACATCATTGGCTTCGATCGCAAAGTCACCGTTATCGATGTACTTCTTCATGATGTTGACTTCGCTTGGTGCTTCTAGCAATGCCATGGTGGAAAGTACGACTTGCTTACCTGAAGCAGACAGCTCTTTAGCAATGTCCATCCAGTGTTTCGCTTTCATCTCACGACGCTTTGAACACACCGCTTCACCTAGGTAGATGATATCGGCAGAGCTTGATTTCGCTTGCTCATAGAAGCTTTCAACGTCTTGTTTTGGCCAAAAATAAAGTAGAGGGCCTAATGCGTATTTCATTGAGTTCTCCATTTGGCTCTATTGCCATTTACGGTGATAAGCGCCAAGCGTGGTTTGTGTACCTTCCGATACATTCGCCAGTGTCGCATTCCAAGCTTGTTCCACTTGGTATTGTTCTGGGTTCGCTAAGTAGCGATCGATAGCTGCACGCCACGTACGAGTGACTTGTTCAACATAAGCCGGGCTGCGTTGGCGACCTTCAATCTTCACTGAGGCAACGTTCGCCGCGAAAAGCTCAGGCAACATGGATAGCGTGTTGAGGCTGGTTGGCTCTTCAAGTGCGTGATAGCGCTTACGTTCACCATCGATATCTGCTTCAAAGCGGCCTTTACACAGCGTTGGGTAACCTGCGTTTTCACCTGCTTCATATTTATCGATAAGGATTTCGTTCAAGCGAGATTCGAGGCCAGTTTCTGTTTCTTGCCAGCGAACGTATTTCGCCGGAGAACAAGCACCAACAGTATTTGGTGATTCGCCTGTCATGTATGAAGAGAGGTAGCAACGGCCTTCTGCCATGATGCACAAGCTACCAAAAGCGAATACTTCAAGGTCAACGTCAGAAGTGATGTTACGAGAAAGCTGTTTGACCTGATGAATCGACAACACACGCGGTAGTACGACACGCTTAACGTTGAAGTTTTTATGGTAGAAGTCGATAGCCGCCGCATTGGTCGCAGATGCTTGCACTGATAGGTGCAGTTCTAGATCTGGATACTTATTTGCTGCGTACTCAAGCACCGCGATGTCTGCGATGATCAGCGCATCAACACCCAGAGCAGCGGCGTTGTCTACGGCATTAGTCCAACGGTCGAAGCCATTTGGGTGAGCAAACGTATTTAGGGCAACATGAATTTTCTTGTTGTGGTCATGCACATACTGCACAGCACGATCGAGCTTTTTACCCGCAAAGTTTAGGCCTGCAAAGTGTCGGGCATTGGTATCGTCTTTGAATCCGATATAGACAGCATCCGCACCACAATCAATAGCGGTTTTCAAAGCAGGTAAGTTACCCGCTGGGCATAAGAGTTCCATTTGCTCACTACCAGTAGAATTAAGTTGAAGCGAGCATTTTATGAAGAATTGTGAATGACGGAATTGATGTAAGGCAGGTTTAGATGGATAAATCTGCTTTTACTCCGTTTGAGGTACTGACGAGTGACCGTTTTACATGTTGGCTTGGTTTAAATATGAGGTACTTGATTAGTTCTTATGACGGCGGTTTTGGGCAAACAACTCTTCGACATCTTGTTTTGGTTGCGGACGGTAGAAGTGGAAGCCTTGAATCGAACTACAGTTGAGGTTCGATAATAGAGTCGCTTGCTCACTGGTTTCGACACCTTCAGCAACCACGGTCAAATCGAGAGATTTACCTAGGTTGATGATGTTTTCAATTACGGTGATTTGCTTTGGTAGGGTATCGATATCAGAGATGAAAGCACGGTCTATCTTAAGCTCATCAATTGGGAAGCGAGCAAGGTAAGACAGTGAAGAGTAACCTGTACCAAAATCATCAATGGAGAGAGCAAAGCCAAGTTTCTTGATGGCGTTAAGCATTTGGAGTGTGTGTTCACTATCACTCATCACCGCACTTTCCGTTAGCTCGAACGTAATCGCACTTGGATCAAGCTCGGTCGAACGCAGTAGCTTTTCCATGTAATCAATCAGTTTCGGGTTACCAAACTGTTCTGGTGAAAGGTTGATAGCCACTCGACCTGGAAGGATACCTTGCATCTTCCAGCGTTTAACCGTAGCAAACACTTCACGCATTACCACTCGGCCAAGTTGTTCAATAAGCCCTGCTCGTTCCGCCACAGGAATGAACGCGGCCGGACTGATATAACCTTCGACAGGATGCTTCCAACGTACCAGAGCTTCAGCGCCGTTGATGGTGAAATCACGGGCATTCACTTTCGGTTGATACCAAACCTCAAGTCCATTTTGTTGCAGTGCTTTTTGGAGCTCTATCTCAAGCCACAGTCGCATACGCGCTTCTTTATTCATCTGTTCGTTGAACTTGATCAGACGATTACGACCACGATCTTTCGCTTCATACATTGCTGTGTCTGCATTTTGCAGCAAGATACGAGCATCAGTACCATCTTGAGGAAAGCTCACACTACCAATAGAGCAGGCTAAGCGCTTGCTAAAGTGGTGAAGATCGAAGGGTTGATTGATCAGGGAAATGATCTTTTCAGCGAGCATTTCAGGTGTTCGCTGATGTTCAGGTTCTGGAAGGATAATACCAAACTCATCCCCGCCTAAATGTCCAATCACGGCCTTACGAGGCAGTAAGCGTTTAAGACGCGAAGCGACCTCTTTAATCACCTTGTCACCGATGTGATGACCAAGTGAGTCATTGATATTTTTAAAGTTATCAATGTCTAAGTAGAGCATCACCACCGGCGTATCGTTGTGAATGAACTGCTCAAGACGCTTAGTAAACCCAACTCGATTGTAGAGTTTGGTCAGTGCATCTATGTAGGCATCTTCACTGTTTGCTGGTGTGTATTGTTTTGCGGTTTCTTGTGCGTCTTGAATAAGCACCAGCTGAGTGTTGCTTCCAAGAACGGTGGTGGAGTCGATGTTGAGCTGGACCTTACGTTCAAAGCCGCATCGCGCACCCGTTAAGCAAACCAAACCAGACTCAGAAATAATAGAGCTGAGGTTATTATTGAAGACTGTTTTGGTTTGTTCATCGATAAATAGGCGTCCCAGCTGTTCGCCAATTAACTCTGTGGTTGAGTTAAAGCCAAGCAGGCGCGCTGCCGCTGGGTTGGATGACAAGATATAGTCACTTTCAACGAGCAGTAATCCGTCAGGGAGTAGTTGAGATAGTTTGTGGAATTTGGCTTCGGATTCTTCTAAAGAACGGACAAGTACTTGGTTTTCTGATGTGTCGAAGGCGTGAAAGACGATGTAGTCGGTTTTGTTGCCATTGGTAAGCGGAGATAGGCTGAAATGAAGGCTGGTATCGAGGTCTGTTTCGTTGAGGGTGACTTCGGCCTCAATCGTTTCGCCACTGAATGCACGCTCATAGTAAGGCTTGAGATGTTGGTAGAACTGTTCGCCCAATGTTTGGCGATCATTCATGCCTGCAAGCTCTGGTTGACTCAAACCAGCAATATCGCAGTAACGCTCATTCACCATAAAATAGTTATGTTGAGCATCAAGTACTGCAAAAAAGAACGGACTATTTGCAGTTAGCTGGGTAAACCAATGTTGTAGTTGTTGGGGAGGCATCAAAGTACTACCAATTCTCCAAGAGCTTGAATATTCACTATCGATAAATATTTATTACTTTTTGTGTGGCTATCGATATTTACCTGTGAGTGCAGCGATCCGCTGTAATTCTCATTACCTGAGTTACTATAACTGTGATTTTCAGGATATTAAAGGTCGAGTATCAAACAGAAGTTAATTTGATACATAACAGTAACTGAGATCTCAACATCATCTATGATGCATTCCATATTATTGACAAAGTTACGGATAAGTCACGTGATAAACAAGATTCGCACTCAACTAGTTCAAAATGCCGCATCAATTTTGCGATCTCCAGTCCAGTTATTGCCTAAAACAGTACAAAAAAGAGCCTTATTGGAGGCGCTTAAGAATGTATTCAAGGAAGCTTTAGAGGACGGTGACTTTGAGTTTTTAGAAGACAAATGGCTGAAAGTCTCAATAAAAGACATGGGGTTAAGTTGGTGTATTAGCTACAAAAATGAGCAACTGGTTGTAGCTGATAAAGAGGTGGTTGAAGATGTAAGCTTTAGCGGCAATCTTAACGATCTTGTGTTGATTGCGGGACGTAAAGAAGACCCAGATACGCTTTTCTTCCAACGTCGACTGTCTATTGAAGGTGATACAGAGCTCGGTTTAGAGGTCAAAAACTTGATGGATAGCGTAGATTTGGACTTATTGCCGACTCCTATGAAAACTTTGTTAAATCAATTAGCTGATTTTGTGCAGAAGGGAGTACAATCCCCAGATACACAAAGTGAGGTAATGAATGCTTATTCGAACTGAAGCACCGGCAGATATACTTGTCATTGATCGTCTATTGAAATCTGTTTTTGAAACGGATGCAGAAGCTAATTTGGTTATGAGCTTGCGTGAGAATAGTCATTTAACGCTATCGCTGGTGGCTTGCTCTGACGAAGGCGAGGTGGTTGGTCACCTGATGTTTAGCCCAATTACCCTTAAAGGTGACGATCACAACTGGCAGGGGCTTGCACCACTTGCTGTGAAAGAAGAGTTCCGCAACCAAGGCATTGCTAAATCACTGGTTGAAGATGCTTTCTCTACTTTGGTTGATTTTGGTTACCCAGCCTGTGTCGTGCTTGGTGATCCTGCCTATTACGGTCGCTTTGGTTTCAAGGCTGCGAGTGAATTTGGTTTGAGCTGCACTTGGGATGTACCTGAAGGAGCTTTCCAAGCTATCGAGTTAGTTGAAGGTGCGCTTGCAGGACATGCTGGTGAGATTGCTTACAGCCCAGAGTTCAACGACTTATAAGCTGATTTATCACGCAATAAGATACAAACTGACTTAGTCTAAATAAAGGAGCTTGATGCTCCTTTATTTTTTGTTAGTATCAGCCCAGTTCTAATAAGCTTCGGCTCCAATAAACTTAAGGTTACTACCGCTAGATATGTCACAAACACACGCGCAATACCTACAAGAGATGGGCATTAGCCAATGGGAACTAAGTCACCCAGAGCGTTTAGCAGGTTATGAATCTGAATTGACTCCGCTCTCGAGCGATTGCAAGTTACTGTTGGTTTCGCCTGAAAAACCTCAGGAAGATCTCGCCGTGATGTTTGAGCGAGTACTCAAAAGTATCAAGCTCGACTTATCTCAGGCTTTACACCTTCAACCGCAACACTTGTCTACTGTGGATTTAGGTTCGGTTGAGTGGATATGGTTTGCTGGTTGTGAGTCGGCTCAAGAGCTGAAGGCTAAAACACTTCAATCGCCATTACTGTCTGACATTAACGGTAACAACCAACACCGCCGCGACTTATGGCAACAAATTTGTGCTTATGACTAATCAATTTTTACCGACTTCACAACAACACCTAGGCGCCATTTGGAAGATAGAGCAGGCCGCGCATTCTCACCCTTGGTCTGAAAATATGATCCGAGATCTTGATAGCCGAGGCGCTTGTCATCATGTCCTTGAAGTTGATGGACAAGTGGTGGGCTATTTCTTCGCTCAAAATATTGTTGGTGAAGTGACGCTGCTTAATATTGCGGTAGACCCAAGCAAGCAAGGCAAAGGTTATGGTAAGGCACTAACTGAACATTTCCTTGATATATGTGAACAAGCTGATGCTGAAAGCGCTTGGCTGGAAGTTCGCGAAAGTAATGTGAACGCGTTTAATCTTTACGAAAAGGCAGGCTTCAACGAAGTTGATCGCCGTCGTAATTACTATCCAACTAAACAAGGCAACGAAGATGCCATCATTATGAGCTATCTTTTTATGTCTTTTAGCTAGTCATGTTACGTCTTTTCGCTAACTAGATAGCTAATCACAAAATTAGCCAAAAAATAGGGTGTAAACTGACCCTTTAGAAAGTGATACGCTTTCTGTATAATCCGCACACAGAATTCAAGGGCAAGTATTATCTACTTGCCCTTTTTACGCTTTAGATCAGCAAAGGGCGACTATGTCTTTCCAACAAGAAGTGAGCAAACGTAGAACGTTTGCGATTATCTCTCACCCGGATGCGGGTAAAACCACGATTACTGAAAAAGTTCTTTTATTCGGAAACGCGATTCAAAAAGCGGGTACCGTAAAAGGCCGTGGCTCTAACCAGCACGCTAAATCTGACTGGATGGAGATGGAAAAAGAACGTGGTATCTCGGTAACTACGTCGGTAATGCAATTCCCATACAATGATTGCCTAGTAAACCTACTCGATACTCCAGGACACGAAGATTTCTCGGAAGATACGTACCGTACGCTAACAGCGGTTGATTCTTGTTTGATGGTTATCGATGCTGCTAAAGGTGTCGAAGACCGTACTCGTAAGCTGATGGAAGTAACACGTCTTCGTGATACTCCAATCGTAACGTTTATGAACAAACTTGACCGTGACGTTCGTGACCCAATGGAAGTGCTTGATGAAGTAGAGAGCGAGCTAGGTATGGCTTGTGCTCCAATCTCATGGCCAATTGGTTGCGGTAAAGAGTTTAAAGGTGTTTACCACATTCACCGTGATGAAACGATCTTGTATGAATCTGGCCACGGCCACGAGATCCAAGAAGTTCGTATCATCAAAGGTCTAGATAACCCTGAGCTAGATGAAGCAGTAGGTGCTGATCTTGCGGAAAGCGTACGTGAAGAGCTAGAGCTTGTTATCGGTGCTTGTCCTGAGTTTGACCATGAATTATTCCTAGCGGGTGAACTAACGCCGGTTTACTTCGGTACTGCATTGGGTAACTTTGGTGTTGACCACATGCTTGATGGTCTAACGAAGTGGGCTCCTGCACCTCAAACGCGCCAAGCGAATGAGCGTGATGTAGAAGCGACAGAAGAGAAATTCTCTGGTTTCGTGTTTAAGATCCAAGCAAACATGGATCCAAAACACCGTGACCGTATCGCATTCATGCGTATCGTATCAGGTACTTACGACCAAGGCATGAAGATGAACCATGTTCGTACTGGTAAGAACGTAAGTATTTCGGATGCGGTGACCTTCATGGCGGGCGACCGTGCGCGTGCTGAAAAAGCATACGCTGGTGACATTATTGGTCTGCATAACCATGGCACAATCCAGATTGGCGATACCTTTACTCAAGGTGAGAGCCTTAAGTTCGCTGGTATTCCTAACTTCGCACCTGAGCTATTCCGTCGTATTCGCCTACGCGATCCACTTAAGCAGAAGCAACTTCTAAAAGGATTAGTTCAGCTTTCAGAAGAGGGCGCAGTACAAGTATTCCGTCCTATGCAGAACAACGACCTGATCGTTGGTGCGGTTGGTGTCCTTCAGTTCGACGTGGTTGTAGCGCGCTTGAAAGCGGAATACAACGTAGAAGCTATCTACGAAGGTGTTAACGTTGCAACAGCTCGCTGGGTTGAATGTGATGACGCTAAGAAACTAGAAGAATTCAAACGTAAGAACCAATCTAACCTTGCGCTAGATGGCGGTGACAACCTGTCTTACATCGCACCAACTATGGTGAACTTGAACTTAGCTTCTGAACGTTTCCCTGAAGTTCAATTCCGAGCGACGCGCGAGCACTAATAGCGACAGTTCTACATAACATTGTTGGATAATATTAAAGCCGAATTGCTTCTAGCATTCGGCTTTTTTGTTACACTAAGAGTACACCGTTTTGATGGAGTAAAGCGTGTTTGATCTCAATTTAGTAAAGCCATTCCTCTCTGTATATCAACAAAGATCGATAACCAAAGCGGCTGAATCGTTAGAGCTAACTCAACCTGCGGTTAGTGCTGCAATCAAGAGGTTTGAAGCGGTGGTAGGCTATGCGTTGTTCGTAAGAGTAGGGCGTTCAATAGAACCAACGTCAATGGCTCACAAATTGGCAGGTCAATTATCTGATGCTTTAGAGCTGATGGAAGGTGCAGTATCAAGAAAGCGTGATTTTACGGTTTATATGCCTGCGAATCTGCTCCACAAAATGCCCATGCTCAATGGTGTTCAGTTAGTTGAATCCCCAATTTCTGTAGAGAATGTTGTCGAGGATATCCGACTCAATCGAGTAGATTTAGTGGTCGATACTGGTTTACCTAAACAGTCAAGTTTAGCGTCTGAATTTGCAACTACTGATAGACTGCTTCTTATGAGTGATCCTGAAAACAGTCAATTTGGTGAGAAGATTTCGATGGATGAGTTTCTTGAAGCACGGCATGTAACCTTGAAGTTACTTCGACAAGATACTCAAATAGTCGACTTTCTTTCCGAAAAGAGCTTCACACGTGATGTGGCAATTGAAGTTCGAAACATCACTAACTTGATATTGGCGGTAAAAGGGACTGACTACATTGCTGCGGTTCCGGTTAGCATGATCCAATTAGCAAAAACCATTGGCTTACGGATTCATGAGCCTCCATTTTCAATGCGTCCTGTGGAGTTTGAGTTTTTCTATCACAAGAAGTATCAAACTAATGGGCAACACCAAGAGCTACGAGATGAGCTTAAACAGTTATTAAATAGCTAGAAATCGAAGGCTAAACCGAATTCCACATAGTTTTTGTTTTCAGGGTATATGGTGTAGGTAACGGACGGTTTTACGTACTTCAAGTTAAAGAATACAGCTACTTCGTGATAATGAATGTTGGTCCTAGTTTCATTTCTGATATGTCTAGATCTCGTAGTAGTATCATCTTTAATATAAAAGTCTTGGGTATCTTTTTTGAATCCGATTTCTTGGTTGAATTTGTAAAGAAAGTCAGCATATTGAATCGGGCTCCACAGAGCGCCTGCACTATAATCGAATGTGTCAGAGGCTCTATATTCCATGCATAAGTTTGGAAGACAAGCATCGAAATCTCTGTCCATATAGTTGTAGTTGATATCGCCAAGCAGTGTCCAATTTTCATGAATCAACTTAGCAACAAAAATGCCTGTTGTGATCTCATGTTCGCTGACTTTTACGGTGTTTTCAGTGTAGTACGTGTCCCCTTGCCAGAATGAATATCCCAACCCTGCTTGCCAATAGTCTTGAGTATCAACCTCTCCAAAAACACGCAATTTATCATTGATTTGATAGTTTATATCAAGTGTGGCGACTGTCTTATCATTGTCTGGGCTTTGAGATAAGCTGACGGAAAAGATATCTGTAAAACGCTCAATAGATTCAATAAGGGTGTCATTTGCAGACGAGTAAAAAGGGAAAGTCAAAGCAAGTATTAATAGAAGGCGTTTCATATTCAAATTCCGAATCGCTTTCCTTAGCTAGTGAGTAAAAACACCCGATAATAGCGTTCACTATTATCGGGTGAGCGGGTTCAACTCAGGTTGAATTTTAGCCGCGTAAACGTTGTTGAATAGCGGATTTAGCTTTCTGTAGTTTAGTTGGGTCGATAGATTGAAGCTTGCTACGGTCGATGTTTGAACCATCAAACACATGATCGTGATTCTTTGTTTGAATACGTACACCGTCATCTATTTTTGAAACAGTCGCAACCCATTGACCGTTGCCTTTGACTAAAGAGAATTGGTCAGAAGTAACATCGCCTTCCACACGAAGTAGTGTTTTTTCAAAGTCACCGTTGCCAATAAATACGAGCTCGCCATCTTTGCGTTGGACAGTACCTACCCACTCACTGGTGTTTTCGTCGATAATGTGGATTTCGCCGTTAATGATCTTAACTGTCAGGTCACGCTCTTCCATTTCAGGACGGTCTTCACCGAAATCTGGAGACCAACGAGGTGTATCATCAAAGTCCATATCTGGGTGCTCTGGAGAGGCTGGGAGAGTAGGTCGTGGGCTATCAATTACAATAGTTCCCTTGCCACTAGTTATCTCAAAACCACTATCCACACGCTCAACAGTTGCTAACCATTCGCCATTACCTTTAACGATGGCTGCACTGCCGTTAGCTTCTAGGTCACCTTCAACTTTTACTAGAGTTTTTTC